>JAZFTY010000350.1:0-2922 GCA_036446935.1 Acidobacteriota bacterium
TACCGATCTGCAATTCGGCACCATCTTCAGCGCCTTCGTGGTGGGGTATGCGCTGTTTCAAGTCCCCGCGGGATGGGTTGGAGATCGATTCGGGCATAAGCGGACACTGGTCTTCAGCCTGATCCTCTGGTCTGGTTTTACAGCCCTGACGCCTTGGGCGGGGCGGGGCTTTCTGGTCTCCATGGTTGGGGTGGTTCCGGCCATCTGGATTGTCCGTTTCTTGATCGGCCTGGGCGAAGCCGCTTCCTACCCCTCTTCGAATGCCCTGGTGGGCCGGTGGTTTCCCTCCAAGGAGCGCGGGCTTGCTACCGGTACCATCTTCGCCGGGCTTGGATTGGGGACGACCCTCACACCTCCGTTTGTGGCCTGGCTCATGGTGACCTTTGGCTGGGAAGCAAGCTTCTATGTTTGCGGGTTGCTGGGACTCGTTTTGGCGACGGTTCTTTTTTTCTACCTGACGGAGAGACCTGAAGAACACTCGGGCATTAATGAGGCAGAACTGCAGTACATCTTGAGCGGGCGTGAGACCCCGGCCCAGGCGGCTTCCGGCACCGTGCGACAGGCCACTCCCTGGAAGAAAATCCTCAGTGATCGAAATGTCTGGTTGTTGTTCATTAGTTACATGTGCACGGGTTACACGGTCTATCTCTACTTTGCCTGGTTTTTCCGGTATCTGATCGACGAGCGCGGTTTTGACATGGTTCAGGGCTCTTTATTTGGCGCACTGCCGTTTCTGTTGATGACTTTTAGCGCTCCCTTTGGGGGATGGCTGAGCGATCGTCTCAGTCCCCGCTTGGGAAAGACCAGGGCCCGCCGCTTGATCGTGTTTTGTGCCAAACTGCCCTGCCTGCCCTTGGTCTATCTGGGTGCAACGGCCCAGGACAACACCCTGTCTGTCATTTGGCTCTCCTTGGCCTTTGGCCTCTCGTTTCTGGGTGCAAACTGTTACTGGACGACAGCCATCGAACTCCTTCCCGCTCATGCGGGAACCGTCTCGGCCACCATGATCATGGGGATCAATGTGGCCGGGATTTTCGCACCCGTGCTGACCCCATTGATCAAGGATCAATATGGGTGGACGGCGGCCTGGGTGGTTGCCGGTGCTTTCACCATGGTGGGAGGCCTGTTGTGGATCTTCATCCAGCCGGAAAAGAAAATCAGAATTTAGGGACTGTCCCAAGAATTTCCAGTCAAAGAACCAGCATCTCCGGGCTCTCCGGATAGCTCTGTAATCGACGGGGACCCTTCTCGGTAATGTGAAACGTATCTCCCAACATGACGCCTTTTGTCAGTGTCTCGTTGGAGACAGTGACCTCAACGGTTGCGCAAAGATCTTTCACCAGGGTTACAGGAACCTGTGAGAGCTTGGGATTGGGGTGACCGATGTAGGCTCCGTCTCTGGGGCAGCCTCCGTGCATCCAGTGAACCAGCGGTGAGAACCATCGAAATCCCGCCTTTTTGATGATCTGCCCGGCCTTGGCGATGTCCTCATGGGTATTGCCCGGTTGAAGGGCTTCGGTGACGACGCTCCAAGCCTCGAGGGCGACCGAGTACATATCCTGGTAGTCACTGGGAATAGGACCCAGGGAGATGGATCTTTGATTCTGGGCTTCGTATCCCATGTACAACGGTCCCAGCTCCAGAAGCAGGATGTCGCCTTTCTGGAGGGTCCTCTCCATAGGATGAACCCTGCACATGCTGGCGTCAGGATTCAGCATGGATGTTGAACCGATGCCGGGAAATCCCGGTTCGCCACCATTGCTGAATATCGCGTCATAGTAGGCTCCGTATAACCGGCCCTCACTGACCCCGGGCTCAGCAGCCTGGGCAATTGCTTCTGTCCCTATATCGCTCAGATGAGCAGCGATCTGAAGGACCTGGATCTCCTCTGGAGTCTTGACCCATCGTAACTTCCAAAACTCCTCGGTTACGAACTCGAAATCCGCTCCAGGAAATTCCTTCCTCAAACATTCCCAGTGATTCATGGGAATGGAGATCAAGACATCAGGCTCAACGATTCCTATCTTGCCGGTGGAAAGGCTCAGTTCCTTGATTCTTTGAACCGTCACCTCGATGGCGTTTCTGGCTCTGACCTCGACGACGGATCGGGCGGCCCGATCCGGCAAAACCAGAATTGAGGCAACAATGGGTTCGCCCTCCAGCGGGAAGACACAGTAAGTTGCGATCTCCATGCTGCCCATGTAATTGGTGATGTATCGGATGTTGGACCAGCATCTGTCGAAGGCCGCTCCACCACCCGAGACGATGAGACAGTCCAGGTCTTTGCTTTCCATCCACGCTCTGATCCTCTGGTGCCGGGTTTTAAACTCTTTCTCTGAGAAACTCGGATAGGCGTACGAGGACACTTTGCGGAAGGTGGGGGGCTCTAACTTGTGCATTCTCCTGATTGTATGATCCCAGGGAACAGAGTCAAGAAAGGGAAGAGTCTACGATCTTCGTAGGGGTCAGCCACCGGCTGACTCCTACGGGCTGCACAGCTCTGAACGACTCAGATTCATGATTCATCCGCCGCCGGCTGGATCAAACCGAAAATGTTCCCCTCCGGATCCTGGCAGTAGGCGTGAAGACCCACTTCCGGGATCTCGACGGGGCCCTGAATCTTCTTCCCACCGGCCTCCTCGACCTTGGTCAGCATCTCCTCGAGCGATTCCACCTCAATGGTGTTGATCACCGGCTGGGAAAAGTGACGGTGCATGAGGCCGCCATTAATACCGGACGTTCCGTCGGGGCCAGTGTTGACCAGCCAGTAGGGCTGAGGACCCTCCCAAAGGGAAATTTTCCAGTCCAGAACCTCACGATAGAACTCGGCCACCTTTTCAACATCATCAGCGAGAATTTCAAAGTGAACGGGACGTTTCATTCTTCCTTCCTCCTGTTAATCGACGGAACACTCTATCCGGG
>JAZFTY010000351.1:0-4317 GCA_036446935.1 Acidobacteriota bacterium
TTGCCCTGGGTATCGACCAGGGCTAGCACGTCTGTTCCCTCAGTAGAGTGAACGTACATCACCTCTTTGCCATCGGGAGAAACGCTGGGAGAGGAGCACTCTCCCCCCTCGGGTGTGATCGGTTGGGCCTCACTGCCGGAGAGAAGCTGCTGATAGAGGCGCCCACCAGACACAAAATAAACAGATCCATGAGAAACGGTAAAATCGCCGCCGCCGTACCCGACTCGCGCACGCACGGAGAGATCACCGGTCAGGTCGCGCGGCGAGGGGTCCTGCGGTGATTGACACACCAGAACGCCCTGATCGGATCTTTCCTCGCGCCACACCAGGGTTTCCTCGACCGTGTCCCACAAGACGTCGGAAAAGCGTAGTTCAGCAGCCAGGTCTGCAGCCTGGAGCGGGCTGGTCCACAGTCGGGAGGGTGTTTTTTGACGACTTCGGCTCATGGGCGGTCTCCCAACGGTTCGGTCTGTAAAGAACACAACTTGAAAACCAAGATTATATAGTGTTTATTAGACCGCGATGAAGATCCATGAGTATCAAGCCAAGCAGATCTTGACCCAGTACGGGGTCAAAATTCCTGAGGGTCAGGTGGCCAATAATCCTTCGGAAGCCTTCGAAATCGCCAAGAAGTTGGGGGGAACGGTCGCCGTCAAAGCCCAGATTCACGCCGGAGGTCGAGGAAAGGGGGGTGGAATCAAGATTGCCAAGAGCCCGGAAGAGGCGAAAGAGATGGCAGGCAAGTTGATTGGTTCCAAGCTGGTGACGCCCCAGACGGGAGACGAAGGAAGGGTGGTCCAGCGTGTTTTGATCGAAGAGGGCCTCAATATTCAGAGGGAGTTTTATCTGGGGATTGTGATCGACCGAAGTCAACAGAAACTGGTTTTTATGGCCAGCCGGGAAGGGGGAGTCGAGATCGAGGAAGTGGCTCACACAAGTCCTGACCTTATTCTCAAGGAATATATTCACCCGGGCATCGGCTGGCAGTCCTTCCAGGCCCGGAAAATCGCATTCGGGCTGGGTCTGAATGCCAAGACGGTGGGCAAGGCCTCTCGCCTGATGAGTGCTCTTTATCGGGCATTTGAAGAGACGGATGCCTCAATGGTTGAAGTGAATCCTCTGGTGCTCACCGAGGAGGGCGAACTTTACGCGCTGGATGCCAAGATGAGCTTCGATGACAACGCCCTCGATCGCCACCCTGAGATTGTCGAGATGCGTGATCTCTCGGAAGAGGATCCCACGGAGATCGAGGCCTCGCGTCATCGGCTCAGCTACATCAAGCTGGATGGCGACGTGGGTTGCATGGTCAATGGAGCCGGGCTGGCCATGGCGACCATGGACATCATTAAGATGGCGGGTAGTAGTCCAGCCAACTTTCTGGATGTTGGAGGGGGCGCCAATCTGGACCAGGTCAAGAATGCTTTCAGGATTCTGCTTTTGGATGAGAATCTAAAAGCCGTGCTGATTAATATCTTTGGCGGAATCGTGCGCTGCGATGTCGTGGCTGAAGGGGTGGTGCAGGCGGTCAAGGAAGTGGGGATCAAAGTTCCGGTGGTGGTTCGTCTGGAAGGGACGAACGTGGAAAAGGGACGTGAGATTTTGAAGGACTCCGGTCTCGACTTTTTGGTGGCGACGGATATGGCCGATGCCGCCCAGAAAGTCGTTCAAGCGGTTTAATCGTGGAGAAAAATTGTGGCCATTTGGATCGATGAAAACACCAAGGTGGTGGTTCAGGGAATCACCGGCCGGGAGGGAAGCTTTCACGCTGCCCAGTGCCGCGAATACGGAACCCAGGTCGTCGCCGGCGTAACCCCCGGCAAAGGGGGCATGAATCAGGATGGTGTGCCTGTTTTCGATACGGTGAATGAGGCGGTGGAGAAAGAAGGTGCCACCGCCAGCATGATTCTGGTGCCGGCGCCGTTTGCCGCCGATGCCATCATGGAAGCGGTGGATGCTGAGATCCCGTTAATTATTTGTATCACCGAGGGAGTTCCGGTCCTGGACATGGTCAGAGTGGTTCATTTCATGAAGGGGAAAAAAAGCAGGCTCATTGGACCCAATTGTCCCGGTATCATCTCTCCGGGAAAATGCAAGATTGGAATCATGCCGGCGCCGATCCACAAGGAGGGTTCAGTGGGTTGTATCTCCAGAAGTGGTACTTTGACCTATGAGGCGGTCCAGCAGTTGACTTCTCGCGGCATCGGTCAGAGCACCTGCATCGGTATTGGGGGCGATCCCATCGTGGGCACCGGTTTCATCGATGCCCTGACGGCTTTCCATGAAGACCCGGCCACAGAGGCTGTGGTGATGATCGGGGAGATCGGCGGAACGGCTGAAGAGGAAGCCGCCGATTACATCAAGGCCCACTTCAAGAAACCCGTTGTCGGCTTTATTGCAGGCCAGACCGCGCCCCCCGGCAGACGTATGGGACATGCCGGAGCCATCATTTCCCAGGGCCAGGGGACTGCGGCGGAGAAGATCGAGAAAATGAGGCAATGTGGAATCCACGTGGTGGAGAGTCCCGCTGAAATCGGTTCCGCCATGCAGGACGTTATCGCACAGAAGAGTTCGTAGGGAGTGAAATTGCAGGAACAAACGTTGGCCATCATCAAGCCCGATGCATTCAGCAGGAACCTTGTCGGTCCGATCATTGCCATGGCTGCAGAAAAACAATTGTCCCTGGTCGCGGCTCAGTTGCTTCACCTGACCAGAAAGGAAGTCGAGAGTTTTTACTACGTTCATCGGGATAAAGATTTCTTCGAGAGCCTGATTCGATTCATGACCGAGGGACCCCTATTTGTGATAGTCCTGCAGGGGGAGAATGCCCTGACTGTGTGGCGTAAAACCATGGGTGCAACCGATCCCTCCCAGGCTGAAGAGGGAACCATTCGCCAGCGCTTTGGCGAAAACATCGAACGCAATGCGGTTCACGGGAGTGATAGCCCCGAGTCCGCCCGCTTTGAGATCGGGTTCTTTTTTAGTTCACGGGACTTGTTGGAGGGGCCTAATTCTTGAGTCTGTTGTTCTGGGTTCTCTCTTCTCTTGGTCGGTGACCTTACACTTATTTTGAGTTTGTCCTCTGTAGTTCTTCCCTGGAAAAATCAGAAGATCACCTTCGAACGTTTTATGGACTTTTGTCTGTACGACCCAGGCCAGGGTTATTACACGACCCAGGAAACTATTTTCGGTCCTCAGGGAGACTACTATACTTCTCCTTCCACTCATCCGCTCTTTGCTCACAGCCTGGTTAGCGCCATCGTCCACTACTTCGAGTTGCTTGCCCGGCCCCGGCCCTTTCATCTGGTGGAATTGGGTGTGGGAGAGGGTTTTCTGGGTCGGGACATCCTGGGAAGGCTGAAGGACAGATATCCCGAAATATTTGATGCCGTGGAGTACGTTCCCGTGGAAGTGGGGGTGGATCTGCCAGAGCGAATACAGGGGATTGTCTTCTCCAATGAATTGTTCGACGCCCTTCCGGTGCATCGTGTCCGGGTCCGAGGATCGGAGGTGAGGGAGATTTACGTCTCTGTCGGTGATGAGATTTCGGAAGTGGAGGGTGAGATCACGGATCCTCGTATCCTCGAGTACATGACAACCGGATTTAAGGAGTGGCGAGAGGGCTGGGAGTATGAAGTCAATCTTCGTATGGTCGAGATGTTGAAGGATTTGGATCGGCGCATCGACTCCGGAGTGGTTCTGACCGTGGATTATGGCTACGACTGGGGAGAGTATGACTCCAGAGACCGGCCCCACGGAACTCTTCTCTGTTATCACCGCCATGAAGTGATTTCAGACCCTTACCTCAACCTGGGTCGCCAGGACATCACCTCCCACGTCAACTTTGAGGTGATGGAGCAAACGGGTTCTCAGCTGGGCTGGAAGAGCGAACCCTTGAAGACTCAGCGGCGGTTTCTCCTGGATTGGGGCCTGGAGGAGCGCCTTATGGAGGAGGAAGCTCAAGGGCTACTCAATTCGGAGAGAATGGAAGAGCGCCTTGGCCTCAAGACGCTCCTGGCTCCGGGCGGTATCTCCGATACGATGAGGGTTCTGGTCCAGCACGTTCGAGATTTCTGATAAGATGATGCGGTGCAGGGGCGGCTAGCCGGGCTTATGCATCATCCCGGCTGAATCGTTCCTGCTCTTTTTTTGGAGGGTTGGTGGGCGATACTGGACTCGAACCAGTGACCTCCGCCGTGTGAAGGCGGCGCTCTAACCAGCTGAGCTAATCGCCCGCGATTCGCTATTCTATTGAAGCCGGAGAGATGGTGTCAATGAATCAACTACTGGATTGGATTATCGTTGGCGGGGGACCTGCAG
>JAZFTY010000352.1:0-3515 GCA_036446935.1 Acidobacteriota bacterium
TCGAAGGCAATGGGAAATCAGCGAGTTGAGGAATCTCCTAACGATGATCCACAACCACCCTTCCACCCTGGATGACCACCCAAATGTTGTTCATCACCGCAATATCGGCCAAGGGATCTCCGTTGACGATGACGAGATCCGCCAGCTTACCCGCCTCGAGAGTACCCAGGTCATCCAGCTTTCCCAGGTGCTCGGCCGCGTTGCGCGTTGCCGCCTCGATCACCTGCTCAGGACTCATTCCTGCTTCAACCATCAGTTCAAGTTCCTTCAGGGTGGCGGCTCCTGAACCAATGGAGGCGGGGTTTCCATCGGTTCCAAGAGCTATGCGGGCTCCTTGATCGACGAGCTGTTTCAGATTTGCGGTGGTCGCCTCCCACCGCTCGGAGGTCCACCGACCCCTGGCCCCTCCCAGGGAGAGGGTGGGTACATAAAAGGCTCCACTCTCTCGCAAAAGGGCGCCCAATTTGTCGTCCCGAAGTCGCGAGCGCGAAACCCCGTGCTCTATTCCGTCGGACCCCGCTTCCAGGACGGCTAGGGCATCCTCCACCTCATTTGTGTGAGCGGTCACACGCAGCTGAAGCTGGTGACTTTCATCAATAATTGCTCGCATCATCTGGGGAGACATCTTGCGGATGGGAAGACCGGGAGAAAAGAAATAAGGTTTATTCTCATCGGTACCGCCATGGTAAACAAATTTGATGGCGTCTACGCCTAAGTCGGACAACTCGCGCACCACGGCTCGCGCTTCAGCTTCAGAAGCCAGCTCCCTGGTATGCCTTTCACGTAGCCAGGGCATATCTTTTACGAGCGTAGCAGCGGGATGGCCGCCCTTGGCCGTCAGAACAGGACCGACGAGAAAGAGTCGCGGACCCTGGAGTTCCCCGCGGGCAAGACGCTCCCTTACTTCGATAAAGGGCTCAGCGATATCCCCGGCGGATTTGATGGTGGTGACTCCATGGGCGAGATACTCCTGCAAGTATGCCGGCAATCGATGGGTGATGTAGTCGGTCATTCCCTGCTCATCGACCACGTCTCGTGTTCTCACGTGGACATGGACATTGATGAGGCCGGGCAACACCGTTTTCCCCTCGACGTTGATCGTTATGGGAGCCTTGAACCGTTTTTCGTCACTGGAAATGGCCTGAATTCGCTCTCCGGTGATGGCGATCGTGGCACCATCATGAATCGTTCCTGTACCGTCAATCACTCGGGCATTGGTGAGTAGGAGATCCACCGATTCGGGTGACTCCCCACAGCCGATCATCGCAACCGTCAGAAGCACTAGGGACAAGGTTTCAAGTGAGCTCTTCATGGGTAGACCTCCTGAAGTGCAGGGTATGTCGCAGTAAGTGAGAAGGCAATGGAAAGAGCCAGAATTCGCTTGCCAGTAACGGCAAATGAACGTATGAATAAAGGGAGCCGATGGGGCTACTCGTGCAAAACCCAATTGAGTTAGGAGGAGAAGTGATGCTCCGATCCAGCAAGGGATCCTTCTTGGTTTTTCTACTGGTTTGCCTGCCTGTGAGTGCTTTTGAGACCTCAGAGATCTATGGGCAGCAGGAGGCCAATGTCGTCGTTCTTCGAGGGGCCACCGTGATAGACGGTCTTGGAAATCCCCCTCTCACCGATGCTACCGTGGTTGTTGAAGGGGATACGATCCAATCGATCCGCTCCGGGCAAGACACCGACTATCCCGCTGGGGCGACCGTTATCGACGTCACCGGCAGGTTTATTATTCCGGGACTGGTGGACACCCATGTTCACTGGGGAGCCTGGATGGGTGAAATCTACGTCAACCACGGTGTGACTTCGGTCCTGGCCCTGGCCAATGTGAGTCAGGAGGAGAGGGCCAACTCACGAAGCAGCCTCAGCACACCCCGTGTTTTTCATACCGGAGGCAATACCCGATTGACTCCCTCGATGACACGAGAACAGGTTCACGATCGCATTCAGGAAATTTTGAACAACGAACCGGATGTGGTCTGGTTTACCCAGTTCAGAGACAACATCAAGGACGCGTATGGATGGGCGGCTGAGCAAGTCCATGCAGAGGGACTGACTATTTTTAGCCATGCCCAGGACACCGGTCAGGCGATCGATCGAGGGATGGGTGTGGCTGAGCACGTTTGGGGATTCGCGTTGCCCTTGATGTCCCCCCAGGAGTTGGAGGATTTCAAAGAGGGTCGGATCCTGCACTGGGCGACCTACCTGAAGGAAGGGAAAGAGTTGGACCAGCTGATCCAGAAGGCCGTCAGTCAAGGGGTCTTTCTGAATCCTACACTGGTTTACGAATGGGGTTCTCTGAGCCCCAAAGTCAAGCAGCGCGAGCAGGAGGTCTACCTCCTGTTGAGCGATCCGGATCTGTCCTACTATCCCCCCGTTCGGGGTGAGGTTCTGCTGTTGCATCACCGCACGATTAAGGCCTATTCCTCTCGATACGACCATCTACCCATGGTCTCCAAGCTTTCGCCTGAAGACCTCGAGGTGATACAGGATGCCCGGCGCAACGTGCAGCGATTCGTCAAAAGCTATGTCCAGGCCGGGGGCAAGATCGTTGCCGGTACCGATGCACCCGGGGTCGCCACCCCGGGGATAGGCATGCATCATGAAATGGAGCTTCTAGTAGAAGCCGGCTTAACACCCATGCAGGCTTTGCAGTCGTCGACCTCCTGGGGGGGCGATATGCTGGCCGGGTTCCGGGGAGCCCGGGGAAATCAAAGGGTGGGTTCCCTTCAGGTAGGGAACTTCGCGGATCTTCTGATACTGGAAGCCGATCCCCTGAAGGATATCTCCAATACCAAGAAGATTGAACGCGTGATGAAAGGGGGAAAGTTCATCGAGTTCGGATATCATCCGGAGTTTTTCAGCCTTTCCGGTCCCCCGCGGTCGACTCTGGAACCGGAGATCAGTGCCATTTCCCCTCATCGGGTCGTCGAGGGGAGTCCGGATTTTGAAATCGTCATTGATGGAGCGGGTTTTGTGACCCAATCCGTAGTGCAGGTGGACGGGGTTTCCCTGAGGACGATCTTTGAGGGGCCACGCGGGCTCAGGGCCACGGTTCCCGCCAGATTCATCGAAAAGGCTCTGCCCGATCGTTTCAGGAGGTCTGGCCCGGATCAGAACGTGGGTGTCTTCGGAGAACGCTCCCTTTCCATCACGGTTTTTAATCCGCCCCCCAGCGGCGGAGTCTCAAATCGTGTCTTGTTGATGGTCCAGGCAGAGTGGCACGTCCGCTGATCTAGATATCAGCGCGAGTCGATCCTAAAGAATCGGAACCGGGCCATTTCCTCCGGTGGCCTTTCCTCTCCCGGCGGCCGGGCGAATTTCCTGTCATAGGCCTCCTGGAGTTGTGCCAGGAGTGCTGGATCCTGCACCCATGTGGCCGTGACCGGGTAGAGTTTGGTTCCCAACCTGATCCGCATGTTGGGATCCTGAAGCAGAAACTGGGCCCAACGGCTTTCGATTCCCCCGCCGGAGGGGATATACAGCACCCCATCGATAAGAAGTTTCGAGGT
>JAZFTY010000353.1:0-5895 GCA_036446935.1 Acidobacteriota bacterium
CGTGCCTTTGAGTTTCTTCTCCAGCTCATTGAGTAAATCTGGAGTAATGAGATATCGATTGGCCGGACTGTCGGTGCGCTGATTCTCTGCGGGAATGAGCTGGGTGACCGTCTTGACGCCATTTTCAACGGATCCCACCATTACTCCACAACATTCGTGAGGATACGTCTTCTGAGCGATTTGTTTGATCTCCTCAATATACGCTGATTTTAGCCGGATCATAGTGTGTTCCAAAACTCTTCGGAAAGATATTTATCGCCACCGTCCGGGAACATGGTGACAATGGTTCCCCGATCAATGTTCTCTGCCACCTTCAGGGCTGCCACCATGGCCGCACCAGAGGATAGGCCGGCAAAAAGGCCCTCTTCGCGAGCCAGCCGAATGACCATCTTCTGTGATTCTTCGGTGGAGATTCCCAGATTTTCATCCGCCACACTCGGATCATAAATTCTGGGAACGATGGAAGTAGACATATGTTTGAGACCTTCCAGACCGTGAAACGGGGAATCGGGCATAAAGGAAATACCCTTGATTTCGGGATTGAATTCCTTCAATCGCCGAGTCGTTCCCACGAATGTCCCGCTGGTTCCCAAGCCCGCCACAAAATGAGTGATCTGGTGGTGGGTTTCTTCATAGATCTCCGGTGCCGTGGTGTTGTAGTGAGCTTCCCAGTTGGCATCATTGCTGTACTGGTCCGGGTAAAAATACTTCTGGGGAGACTTCTCGTAAATCTCCCGAATGGCCAGGATCGAACCATCGGATCCCTGCAGGGGGTCGGTGAACAACAATTCGGCCCCGTAAGCTTGCAAGATCTTTTTTCGCTCCACACTGGCATTAGCCGGCATGGCCAGTAAAATCTTATATCCCTTTGCTGCTGCGATCAAAGCATAGGCGATGCCGGTATTGCCACTGGTGGAATCGGCAATGACCTTCTCCGGGGTCAGTTCTCCTGTTTCCTCTGCTTTGCGGATCATGTTGTAGGCGGGACGATCCTTGACCGAGCCCCCCGGATTAAACCATTCCAGCTTGGCGAAGATACGAATCTTCTCCGAATGGAAGATCTTTTGAATTTCCACCAGAGGGGTATTGCCAATGCGTGCCAGAAGTTCCTTGTAGGGAAGCTTCGTCAGCTCAGCCATGGGTGGTCTCCACGATGAGCCGGGTCTGCAAGCTGCCAGCACTCGCGGGCAAAGGAGTCAGAAGTTGCCGCCAGAGCGGCGACCTCTCCTACAATGGTGACCACAGGCGGTTGCAGCTTGTCCTGCTCAACCAAGGCCGCAATTGACTGCAGAGATCCGGTGCTCAGCTTTTGCTTTTGGGTTGTTGCCCATTCCACGCAAGCAGCAGGTGTGGCGGGATCCTTCCCGGCTATCATGAGAGACTCGCAGAATTCGACCAATTTTGAACGGCCCATCAGAATGACAATGGTATCGATCGAGGCCAGAGCGGAATAGTTCAGAGGGTCTCCTTCTCCATTGCTGTGGCCCGTGACCACCACGAAGTGGCGACTTTTTTGGCGATAGGTCACCGGAATTCCAACCGCTGCCGGTGCAGCCAAAGCGCTACTGACGCCAGGCACGACGACGCAGTGTACCCCGGCCTTCTGACAGGCGTTCTGCTCTTCACCCCCTCGGCCAAAGACGAAAGGATCTCCGCCTTTCAAACGAACGACTAATTTCCCTTGCAGGGCTCCATCGATGAGCATTCGATTGATTTGTTCTTGAGCAATCGAGGGCCTGCCGGGTTTCTTGCCCACATGGATCAACTCAGCTCCGCGATGGCACTGCAATAACAGCTCCCGTGGGATCAGGCGGTCGTAAACGACCACTCCTGCTCGACGCAACAGCTCCAGTCCCTTGACGGTAATCAAATCGGGATCGCCCGGACCGGCGCCCACCAGATAAACCGTTCCCGTACTCATTTCCATAATCCTTACTCCTGCGCACTCCGGCCGTGAGCAGCCAGCTCAGCGATGATGGAGGTCATTCCCTCATCTGAGCCGATAGCCCGATCGAAGACCACCTGTCGCCCTGCCCGGGTCGCCTGGGCCGGAAATGGAGTATCCACCAGATTCTCCATGCCCAGACGTCTGGGGAGGTCTTGCAGGACATGATAACTGCTTCCCATAAAGAAAGGGAAAATCACAGCCTGAGGCCGCGAAAGTGCCCGGAAGACCTCCTCCAGCTGGGGCGGTTCATCGAGGAAAGCTGGATGGACTTCGGAACAGACTCCGAATTTTCTCAACTCTTTCACCAAGGCCCGTGTGCTGGCACTGCTCAATGCATGACGGCGTGTACCGTGACCGACCACGATCAGAGCCGTCTGCTCCGCACTCAGATGAAACTGCTGCATAAGTCGTCTCACTCTTTGATCCACCAAGGGGGGAATCCCGGGATGGTTTCCCACTGCCTCCGTGAAGCGCACACGCATCTGCGGGTACCGTTGATTTAAGGACAGTTCCCGGGGCAGCACGGTTCTCGCATAATAACCGTCCGCGGCAAAAAAGGGAACGACAGTGACCTCATCAACTGAAAGCGAGTCGAGGACTTCACCGTAAGTCGGTGTCCCCTGTCTAAAAGTGGCCTTGACTGTTTCCCAACCAAACTCTTCTTGGAGCCTGCGGGCATGCTCCTGAACAATGGCATTGGCAGCAGGCTCGCGTCTGGATCCATGAGCAGCCAGGATCACCGTACCTTTCTCTGGGTCTATCGGCATGTGAGAGGACTCGGGTGGGTTAGGTATGCAATCCGCATTCCGTCTTCTCCGTCCCTGCCCATCTTCCCTCTCGTGAATAGCGATCTTCTGATAATCCGGGGACCGCACGAGTGCAATGCGTGCAACCGACACTGGGGTAGCCCTTGTCATGCAGCTCGTTGTAAGGAACTTGGTGAGACTCGACAAAATCGCGAATGCTTTTCCGGGACCACTTGGCCAAGGGACTGATCTTGAGCACCTGATACTTCCAATTCCATTCCACCACTTGTACCCCGGCTCGGCTGGGAGCTTGACTGCGCCGCACCCCCGTTATCCAAATATCGATGTCTCGCAATGTCTCCCGCATGGGGTCGACCTTGCGTAATTGGCAACACAGGTCAGGGTTCTTTTTCCATAACTGGGGCCCATGCTGCAGCTCCTGTTCTTCAGGGGTCAGCGTGGTTCCTCGATTGATGAAATTGAGGTGCGGGTGGCGGCTCTTCAACTTGTCGATCAGGCTGTAGGTTTCCTGAAAGAAAAACATGGTGTCCAGGTAGATCACGTCCAAGGGCTTCCGATGAGCAGCATACATCTCAATCAACGCGCAGCCCTCCATTCCAAAACCCGTCGTGAGGACCAGTCTCTGGTGAGAAAATCGCTCTAAGGTCCATTCGATGAGCTGTTCGGTGGAACTTTCCTCTCCGATGGGAAGCTCATCAGGTGGTGACAGAATCGGTAATTGCATAGCTGATCTCCAAAAAAACTAAGACTCTTGCGCCAACGCAAAAAAAAAGCCCGCAGGAGCAACCCTGCGGGCCTTTCGGATCTCAAAATCGTTTCGGAATTATTCCATACGATGGAGAGCCGTCAGCAGGCATCGCTCCCTGGACACAATATTGCTACAACAACAGATGCAAGCTGTCCGGGGGATGCTGTTCAAACTCATGCTTTCCATCACGGTGGTTACTCTAGAGCAGTTGCGGAGGATTTGTCAACCCCCACCACGCGGCTTATTCGTATGTAAGTTACTCTAATGATACATTATCCCGGATTTCCGTCTGCAAGTCCAGGCCCCCACCTGCCAAAGAGTGAAAGGGGAACAGGTCAATTCTGTGTGGAAGACCAAAATCGAGTAGGATGAAAGCCGCATGACAGAGAATGATTCGCGATTTTTGAAAGCCTGCCGGGGCGAGGAGGTGGATTGCACGCCGATCTGGTTTATGCGCCAGGCCGGTCGTTATATGCAGGAATATCTAAAACTGCGGGAGAAACACACTCTCCTGGAGCTCTGTACCCAGCCCGACCTGGCTAAAGAGGTGACCCTGCAGCCGATCCGCCGTTTTGACTTGGATGCGGCGATTGTCTTTGCCGATATTCTGCTACCCCTCAAGAGTATGGGCGTCGGTTTTGATTTTGTGAAGGGTCAAGGACCCGTGATCCACCATCCTGTTCGAAGTCCCGAAGATGTGGCAAAGCTTCATGTCGGTGATCCGGAGGAGGATCTCAAGTGTGTGTTGGAGACCCTCGGGCTAGTGCGCAGCGAGTTGGACCCGAAGATCGCTTTGATCGGGTTCGCTGGAGCCCCTTTTACCGTGGCCAGCTACATGATTGAAGGTGGATACTCCAGGAATTTTCTTCATACCAAGCAACTCATGTATTCCCACCCGGAGGCCTGGCAACGACTTATGGAGACGGCTTCAGAAGTCATGGCACGCTACCTCACTGCGCAAATCGAGGCCGGAGCTCAGGCCATCCAGCTGTTTGACAGCTGGGTCGGTTGTCTCGAGCCGGAAGATTATCGACGCTATGTTCTGCCCTATTCCCAGAAGATCTTTGCGCGCCTGAAGCCCTACTCGGTTCCCTTGCTTCATTTCGGTACGGGAACGGCAACGCTTCTGGAACTGATGCAGGAGGCGGGAGGGACGGTGATGGGAGTGGACTGGCGGATCAGCTTGAAGGAAGCCCGGAGCCGTTTAGGAAGCAACACCCCCATTCAGGGAAACCTGGACCCCGTGGCCCTGTTTGCGCCGCCGACTTATTTAGAAGAAAAAGTGGACCAGGTCCTGGAACAGGCGGACGGGCGTCCTGGGCATATCTTTAACCTGGGACACGGGATCCTGCCTGAAACCCCGGTGGAAAATGTTGAGGCTGTCGTTGAGTGGGTCCATGCCAAGAGTAAAAGATAAAACAGCTTCCGCGTGATAAACTTCCGGGATGAGGCGAGGCCCTCCATGAAAAGAACATTAGCCTATCTCTGGTGCGGATGTTTGGTGCTGGTCCTGGCTCAGATTGCCCCCTTCCTTCATGGCCAAGAGAGTTGTGCGACTGTTCTTAGAGAAAAGAGCCTGCCCGTCAATCTCAAAACCAGGGGTTCTCCTCAAAGGGCAAGGTGGGAGCAGGTCGATGAAGTCCTGACGGGTTTGAGTGAAGAGCTTCAAGGGATGGCGTGCGAACTTAAATTTGAAGAGATCTTTCGAACCGACAAGGAGGAACTCTACATTCCTCTAACCAACAATTTGGTACGAGTGGTTCCTGAAACCATATTGGAGGGC
Organism: Acidobacteriota bacterium; assembly: GCA_036446935.1. Taxonomy (GTDB): domain Bacteria; phylum Acidobacteriota; class UBA6911; order RPQK01; family JADFOI01; genus JADFOI01. The sequence goes on from JAZFTY010000353.1 coordinate 5,247, forward strand.
CTTCCGGTTTTTAACCAGTCGGAAGAGCGCCTCGGTGAATATGACAGCCGGGTCAGTTATCAACGGAGCGGTGGATTGTATGCCACCGATTCCTACACCCTGTACTATTTTCAGTACAAAGATCCTGAAGGGGACGTGGAGTCGAGCGGCAATCACCTGTTGCTCGATGAGTATCTGGTCCTGTGGAGCGATCTTTCCGAGCGTGTCGCCATGAACACCTCAAGCGGGAATTCGAATTCCCCCTAACCCCCCCCCATACCCCCCTTGAAACCCAGTCCTGGGGGTGCTAAGCTTCATTATGAAATTGAAATTCGATTTCAATTAGAATCTTAAAGAGAATCTCACTGCGATGAAGTTGACCAGACGACTGCTACTTTTCCTGACCTTGCTCCCCGTGTTGATCGGCCTGATTCTCCTTTTTGTTCCGGCTCGAAGTCCGGCCAGGGCAGGAGCGAGTTTGCCCGACTCCTTGGGCCAGGATTCTGAGCGTATTGAACCTGAAAAGCTTATATTTCTCCTTCAATACCTGGGAACGGATTACGGTGCTGCCGTGGAATCGGGGCAGGTCATCAGTGAATTTGAGTACCAGGAGATGTTGGACTTTAGTCAGCTTTTGTTGGAGGAGTCTCGTCAACTCGGTCCTCCTCAG
>JAZFTY010000354.1:0-3318 GCA_036446935.1 Acidobacteriota bacterium
GAGGTAGAGAACATTGGCTGAAACCCACTACGACGTTGCTATTGTTGGGGCAGGATTTTCCGGACCGATTCTGGCCGCCAAGATTGCCCAGCTCGGCATCCACCCTCAAACCAGAGACAAGCTCAAGGTCGCCTTAATCGAGGCCGGCCCTTATTTCAAGGGGGCCCCGCGGCCCGGCTACGGCTCCCCTCTCCGGCGCCAGATGTTCACCAACATGCGGGATGGCTCCGAGCTTGCCTATCTTTGGGAGGGAGACATGAGCCGTGCCAAGCTGGTAGGGGGGACCTCCGTGCACTGGGATGCACAGGCCTTTCTTCCCTTCCCCATCGACTATGTCCTCTGGGAAAAGGAGACGGGCGTCGACTGGACTGAAGAGAACCTACGGGAGGCGGTGGCGGAGATACGGCGGGTGTTCAACGTCCACCCCTTTCCGGATGAGGTGGACACGCCCGGGAACAAGCTCTTCTACCAGGTAGCCAAAAGGATGGGCTACGATCCGAGACGGGGAGAGACCGCCCGCAAAAACTGCCTCTACTGTGGTTACTGCAGCAGCCCCATCATGTGCAAATACGATTCGCGTGCGGGGACACTGGTGACCTATATTCCTTTGGCGGAGGAACACGGGGTGGATATCATCCCCGATACCACCGTGGAGAAGATTCTAATCGAAGCCAAAAACGGCCGGGGAAAGGCCACAGGTTTTGCCTGCACTTCGGAGGGGAGGAATTTTCAGATTACGGCCGACAAGATCATGGTGTCTTGCGGCTACCTGGGTACACCTCTTCTCCTCATGCGCTCCGGATATGGGCCCAGCGACTGGCGGGGAAATCCGATCCAGGTGGTGAACAGCAATATCGGCAAGAACATCGATGGGCATCCCTTCACGGCGGGGGTGAGCGCTCTCTTTGACGATTTCCTGGGAGATGGAAAGGAGCGAAGTGTAGGCGGATACTACATGATCCACGACGACCGTGCAGATGGAGAGGGACGGCTTCTTTTCCGGGCCGGATTCGGTGTCCACCGATTCCCGGATCGGGAGGCCCTCAACGCCTTCGCTCCAGAGTTTGGGCGAGCCCACAAACAGTTCATGAAGGAGGGCGGATACCTTCGCATCGGCTCACTGAACCCCAGCCTCAGCAAGCCCTCCGGACGCTGGTACATGGACCCCGACGGAAAGCTCTTTTACGGAGGGGATCACAGTCTGACCATCCGCAGGGCCCAGGAAGGGATGGAGATAGCCCGAGCAATATTGAAGGAGATGGGAGCCCGCAAGATCCTGCCTGCCGAGTCCAAGGTGCGCATCGCCCCCCAGAACGGTGGAGCCCACAAGGTGGGTTCGTGTCGTGCCGGCGTCGATCCAAAGATGTCGGTGGTGAATCCCCACTTCGAATCCCACGATGTGGACAATCTATGGATTTGCGACGGGAGCGTCATCCCCAGGGTGAGCACGGGTAACTCGGGGACACCGCAGGCTTCCGTGACCGTCTTCGCCGCCCAGCGCATCATCGAGAGGCACTTCAGCTAGACTGCTTTTCAAGCGCCCTCCCAGCCGGCTGAGTGTATGGAGCCCGGACTACGCATGATCCGGGCCAGCCTTCTTGCTGAAAAGCAGGGCTTTTTGCTTTACTGTCGTGACCACCACTTCACGCTCCAGCTGGGCTAATTTCCGCTTCTCTTTCAGCTTCTGGGCGTTACGAGCCAGTACGGCTTCCAACTCAGGATCCGAATTCCCCCCTTCACCCTTGGCCCTGAGAAGAGCATAGGCGTGGGGCAAGCCGTTGGAACTGCTCATTTCAAACCCACCTCTCGTGGCGAGGAAGCTTTGCTTGATCCGTTGAAGGATGCCCATGGTCCCTCCTAAATCAGTCTTCCAATTGAGACGACTCAACCTCTCCCACCCATATTAGATGCTCTATGTGTGACGAAATCGTGTCACAAACTTGTTAAACCACCACTTATTAAGGGGTTGGAGGAGGAGAATAAAGGGAAAGAGGTATTCTTAGAGAGAATAGAGGATTAATCTTCGGCCTCTGTTTCCTCATCATCTGGGTACAGGATTTCCATCAGTCGGATCAGCTTGGACTCAATCTGCTGGGAGGATTCCCTGAACTCAATGCCAAAGGAAGCCGGCTGATCGTTGTCAGCGATCTGCCTCACTTGGGCCCGAAAACGGATCTCTTCCTGGCTCACCTGCAACACCACAACGACAGGAGCGCCTTCTTCGGGGAGACGGCCTGCACGCATGATCAAAGCGCCGCCATGGGAAAGATTTGTCACTTCTGCCGGGAACACCTCCTCTTCCCAAGCAACCGAACAGGGAAGGGAAGCTTTCAAGCGGAGAAAACGGCGATTTTCCTGAGTGTCCATGCTATGACCATGATCTCATATTCCGCTGCGGTTGAGGGATCTGCCCTATCGTGGGTTCCCGGAAAGCTCCGAACCAGACAGAGCCCTATGCTAATTTTACATGATGTCACATCAAAAAGAGTCTTTCAGCGACTTCTGGGAAGATTGGAACGAGGAATGGCGTATCGTCTCCAAAGCGGTCGTCAGCCCGGCTACCCTGGTGGTCTCGATCAGTACCGTTATCTTGGGTTGGGTCGCCATCAACCAACACGACGGCCTTCTTCTGGCAGCGATTTTCACTTTGGGGACCTCGGTAGCAGCCGGAATCCTGGGGGCAGTGATCTGGGACCGGAGGATCCGATTGACAGGACGGAGCGTCCTCGTGGACAAGGGAAAATCGGCGATACGCAGTCTGAAGCTCCTTTGGAGGAATCTCAATGCCTGCCAGGGGCGCGTCACCACTTATCTGGATCGACGGAAAACAGGTGTCAGCGGGGACATCGTCAATACCTGGCTGGAAGAGGAGATTCAGAGACTGGCCACCCTCCAGGAAGAAGCTCTGAATGCCATCTCCAACTGGACCGACATCATCCCGGAAGCAGATGTCTCTGCCCAACTGGCCCCCTTCCGAGAACTTCAAGCGTCCGTGTTGACCCTCAAATCGGCCAAGGAAGAGCTGGAAGCCGACTTGAAGAGAGTCAGTGGGGTGGATACCGAACGAGCGTTGGAGTTGAACCGGCAGTTCAGGAGACGAGAAGCCGAACTGGAAGAAGTGAATAAACGGCTCGCCGCTGAAGCCGTACGACTGGGCACTTCCGTTCTAAGCGGCTTATCCGATCCCCCTGCTTCGATGGTGAAAACCGGGCTCGATCCCTTTCACTCCTCCGAAATCCATCTCAGCCTGGACAATGTCAAGATCATGGACCTGAGCGGACGGTGCGAGCAGTGTGGGGAGAAATTCACCACGGATCA
>JAZFTY010000355.1:0-4661 GCA_036446935.1 Acidobacteriota bacterium
GGAACCGAGATGTACTGGGCCAGAAGCCGAATTCTGGAGTATCTGCAAAAGATCACCGGGCAATTGCCCGAAGGAACCAATCCCATACTGGGCCCCGATGCTACCGGGGTGGGATGGGTCTTTGAATACGCACTGGTTGACGAGACCGGGCGCTACAACCTGGCCCAACTTCGCTCCTTTCAGGATTGGTATCTGCGTTACTGGTTGGAGTCGGTACCTGGCGTAGCCGAAGTAGCCAGTGTGGGTGGCTTCGTCAAGCAGTATCAGGTGGAACTCGATCCCAACAAGCTCCTGGCCTACAACATCCCATTAGGGAAAGTCATCGATGCCATCCGTGACAGCAACAACGATGTCGGAGGTCGCGTGATTGAAGTCGCAAGCACCGAGTACATGGTGCGGGGACGGGGTTACATCCAATCGCTCCAAGACATCGAGACCGTTCCTGTGATGACCGACGGAAAGGGCACTCCGGTTTACGTCCGAGATCTGGGAACGGTTCAATTCGGACCGGACATGCGCCGGGGTGTTGCAGAACTGGATGGTCAAGGGGAGGTGGTCGGCGCCATTGTGGTGATGCGCTACGGGGAAAATGCCCTGACCGTCATCGATCGAGTGAAAGCCAGGTTGAAGGAAGTGGAAGGCTCTCTTCCCGAAGGCGTCAAACTGGTCGTTACCTACGATCGTTCCGAGCTGATCTTGAGAGCCGTTGAAACGCTTCAGGAAAAGCTGACTGAGGAAATGATCGTCGTCAGTATCGTCATCGTTGTCTTCTTGCTTCATTTGCGCAGCGCTTTTATCCCGATCCTGGCATTACCCCTGGCCATCATCATTGCCTTTATCCCCATGTATTACATGAAGGTCACTGCCAATATCATGTCGTTGGGAGGAATTGCTATCGCCATCGGGGCTATGGTGGATGCTTCCATTGTCCTGATCGAAAACGCCCACAAGAAGCTGGCCGAATGGAAATCTCAGGGAAGATCCGGAACCAGAACCGACGTTCTCATCCAGTCATTTTGCGAAGTGGGACCTTCCATCTTTGTCTCCTTGCTGGTGATCACGGTTTCCTTTCTCCCGGTGTTTACTCTACAAGCCCAGGAAGGCCGACTGTTCAAACCACTGGCCTATACCAAAACCTTTTCCATGTTCTTTGCGGCTCTGCTGGCCATCACCCTGGTGCCCGCCCTGGGAGCCTTGCTGATACGGGGTAAGATCCGCCCCGAAGAGAAACATCCGATCAGCCGTTTCCTCCAGGCGATCTATACCCCAACCCTGAGTTTCGTTCTGCGCTTTCCGAAGAGCTTCATCTTTGTGAGCTTTTTGCTGGTACTGTCCACGGTTCCGGCATTCATGCAGCTCGGATCGGAGTTTATGCCTCCTTTGAATGAAGGGTCCTTGCTTTTCATGCCCACCGCGGTCCCCGGAATGCCTATCACGGAAGCCTCCAGAATCCTTCAGACACAGGACAAACTTCTGCGCCAATTTCCCGAAGTGGAGAGGGTGTTTGGAAAGATCGGAAGAGCCGATACATCCACCGATCCAGCTCCTTTGAGCATGGTTGAAACCGTGGTGCTTTTGAAGCCTCAGGAAGACTGGGAACCTGTGCCTATAGAACGCTGGTACTCCAGTTGGATGCCAGACAGGGTCCAACCCATCTTCAGAACTATTTGGCCCGAGCAGCGCACCAAGACGTGGGAGGAGTTGGTTCAGGAAATGGATGCCCAATTGAAATTTCCAGGAATGGCCAACATTTGGTGGATGCCGGTTCAAACTCGGACCGAGATGCTGTCCACCGGCATGCGCAGCAATCTCGGAGTCAAGGTCTTCGGCCCCGACCTGGAGAAGATCGAGGAGATCGCCGTTCAAATCGAAAAGGCCCTCCAGGAAGTACCCGGTACGCGCAGTGCCTTCGCAGAACGGGTCATGGGAGGCTACTATTTTGATTTCAAAATTAACCGGGAAGAAGCAGCCCGCTATGGCCTGACCGTCGGAGCTGTGCAGGAGATTATAGAGACGGCTATCGGGGGTAAAAACATTGGTTATACCATCGAAGGTAGAGAACGCTACCCCATCAACGTACGCTATCCACGGGAGCTTCGCAACGATATAGAGGGGCTGGCAAGAGTGCTCATTCCCACCCCCTCCGGTGCCCAAATCCCCATTTCGCTGGTGGCTGATATGGAATATACGCAGGGACCACCCATGATTCGGGGCGAAGATGGCCAGCTGGTGGGATACGTCTTCATCGATGTCACCCACGAGGACTACCAGGGCTACGTCGAGCAAGCCCAAAAAATCGTTGCCAGCCAGGTCGAGATACCGCCTGGCTATCGTCTCGAATGGGCTGGACAGTACAAATACTTGATGCGCATGAAGCAACGGCTGACCTACATTATTCCCATTACACTCTTCATCATCTTCGTCCTGCTCTACCTGAACTTTGGGTCCTGGAAGGAACCCCTCATCGTGTTCCTGGCGGTTCCCTTTTCGCTTATTGGATCGTTCTGGTTCCTGTACTTCTTGGATTACAACCTCAGCATCGCGGTGTGGGTGGGGCTTATTGCTCTGGCGGGTCTGGAGGCCGGGATGGGAGTGGTCTTGCTGCTCTACCTGCAACTCGCCTACCAAAAATGGAAGGAAGAGGGGAGGATGCGACAGGTGGCTGATCTCAAGGAGGCCATTCACTACGGCTCAGTCCAGCGATTGCGTCCCAAGCTCATGACCGTACTGACAACCTTTATGGGCTTGCTTCCCATCATGTGGGCATCGACCTACGAAACCGGGGCCGACGTGATGAAACGCATGGCCGCTCCCATGGTGGGGGGATTGACGACCTCCTTTATTCTGGGGCTCACCATTTATCCGGCGGTCTTCTTTCTCTGGAAACGCTACGAGATGGAAGGACTGTCCGCTACCCTACGCGACTGGATTCCCTTTAGAAGTGGGCCGCCCGGGTCCGCCGGTGAGATCGACGGGATACCCGCAAGACAGTCAAAGAGTCGTTTGCTTTGGATCGTTCTAGCCATCCTTCTAGTTCTGGTATTGCGTTGGGGCTTTTGGAGCTGGAGACCAAGCCTGAGGGTGGTCGAACCTTTACAGCCCGTGGCTCAACAGCAAGTGGGTGACATCCAGATCGAAGTTTCCGCCCCAGAAGGGAGGTTTAGTGCCGGACGGAGTCGTTTTCACCTTACCTTCCAAAACCTCGGCGGCAACTCCGTTGAAGTCGAGAACGTTAATGTCCAATTCTATATGCCGGCTATGGCCACCATGCCTGCCATGTTGATCGGGGCCGATCTCGCTCCGATCAGTCCCAACACGATAGAGGGAAGCGTGGACCTCTCCATGCTTGGGGAATGGCAGATGAGGATCACCTTTGACACTTCGACAGGGAGCCAAAACGCCCGAATAAGCATCCGCACACAGTGAGGTTTGTATGATGAAAAGAAAGAAATGTCTAACAGCTCATCTAAGGGTTTTGATTCTCACGGGAAGCTTCTTTGGGACATCTTTGGCTCTGTCCGCTCAAGATTTGCCTCCCGCAGAGCAGCCCGAACAATCGTTCGAATTTCTCAACAAATTGGTCGAAGAAGCCTTACGCTCTAGCCCTTCCATCCAGGCAGCACGAAAAACATGGGAAGCCTCTACCAAGAGACCCTCGCAGGTCGCTTCCCTTCCCAACCCGGAGCTCAGTTTCGGTTCGATGAGTTCGGGAAACCCCTTGCCTTACTCGACGATTGGCAGCGGCCCTCTATCCTGGGCTTCCTTCATGTTCAAGCAGAAGATCCCCTGGCCCGGTAAGTTGAGTCTCAAGGGGGATATCGCAGAAACCGAGGCAGCTCAAAAGGCGCAAGTCTACCAAGCGGCGACTTTCCAGATCATTCGTCAATTGAAGACAGCCTATTTTGAGTTGACTTACTTCGACCAGGCGACAAGCATCCTGATTCGATATCGAGATCTTTTGCAAAGGCTTTCCCGGATCGCCGAAGCGAAGTACGCCGTGGGAGAGGGTCTTCAGGCCGATGTGCTCAGGTCTCAAGTGGAAGTTTCACTGATCGTGGAACGGCTTGAACTGTTGGATCGTCAACGGGAAAGAGCCCAAGCTCGAATCAACACTCTACTCAACCGATCTCCGGACCTTGTTCTTCCCCGGCTGGTACCGGTTGAAGACACTTCCGTGGAATTGCCTTTTTCTTTGGAAAGGCTCTATATCACAGCGAGAGAACAGAACCCTGAAATCGAGGCGGAAAGATTAGAGATTCAAAAGGCTTCCCTGCAACTCGATCTGTCCAGGAAACAGTTTTTCCCCGATTTGAGCATTTCAACAACCTATATGCTGCGCGGTGGTCCCTTTGACAATATGTATGAATATCGTTTGGGTCTGGAGATACCCCTCTACTTCTGGAGAAAGGAACGCTTTGGGGTAGAGGAAAAGGTAGAAGAGATCGAGAGATCAAAGCATAGCTACCAGAGTAAGCTTCAACAGGTCACCTTCCACATCAAGGACGCTTACATTGGAGCTCGCTCCGCACAGAGCCTGATCCGGCTGTATCGACAGGGAATCATTCCTCAGGCTACTGCATCCCTGGATTCGGCCCTATCGGCCTATGAGGTGGGCAACATCGACTTTCTCAACTTGATCGACAACGCGCTCACTGTACTGA
>JAZFTY010000356.1:0-6780 GCA_036446935.1 Acidobacteriota bacterium
TTGGCTATTTGAGACAGGCTGCTAATGATGCTGTCGGCAATTCCATCACTGAGGTATTCCAACTCAGGGTCACCACTGGTGTTCTCAAAGGGCAACACCGCAATGGAATCAATAACCTGCTCTGTTGGTGTAGGAGTGGACGGCCAGAACAAGGCCAGAGCCAACACAGCAAGGGCCAGCACACCAGTTACCGCAGGCCAAAGGTAACTCCTCTTAGCCGGGATAACTGCTGCCACCTGGGTACTAATCGCTGATTCCCCTGACGTATCCCTCTTTAGCCGCTTTAAATCCGCCACCAACTCCTTCGCCGACTGGCAACGGACCTCCGTATCCTTCTCCAGGGACTTGTTGATAGTGCGCTCCAAATCGTCCGGAACATCTGGATTCAAACGAACTGGAGAAGTGGGTGCTTTATTCAAGATCTCGTTAAAGACCGCAGCGGTGGTGTCACCCTTAAAAGGCAGTGAGCCAGTCGCCATCTCGTACAACACAACCCCCAACGAGAAAAGATCAGTTCGAGCGTCCAGGTCTTTCCCCAACGCTTGCTCAGGTGACATATAAGCCACCGTCCCCAAAGCCGTCCCTGGACTGGTCAGAGCCTCCTCAGGTTGCTGAGCCGTTGGCATCTTCGAGTCCACTTCGGTCTGCTCCTGGGTCAGCTTGGCTAATCCAAAGTCCAGCACCTTGGCATCCCCTCTTTCGGTGATGAAGATGTTGCCAGGCTTGATGTCTCTGTGGACGATGCCCTTGGAGTGAGCCGCATCTAAAGCATCGGCAATCTGAATCCCCAGATCCAGCAGCTCATCTGTTTGCATAGAGCGGCCTTGGATGCGGTGCTTGAGGGTTTGCCCTTCCAGATGCTCCATCACAATGAAAGGCTGACCGTCGTGATCGCCGATGTCGTAAATGACGCAAATGTGGGGGTGATTGAGTGACGATGCCGCTCTCGCTTCTCTCTGGAAACGATCCAGTGCCTGTTTGTTATCGGCGTATTTCTCAGGCAGGAACTTCAGGGCTACATTGCGACCCAGGCGCGTATCTTCCGCCTTGTAGACCACACCCATCCCACCGCCACCGAGCTTCTCTGTGATTTTGTAATGGCTGATGGTTTTCCCGATCATGGCTTTACCTCCACTCAATGTCCTGATGCTTTTGCAATGCTAAGACTTTAGGGAACGAAAGGCAATCTGAAATTGCCTATTGAGCGCACGGCACCGGCTTCACATGCGCTTCAGGTTTCACCATCACGGATCTTGGCGGATTTCAGCTCCTGATTTCTTCTTTCTTCTCTGCGGTCTGTGGTCTGCGGTCTGCGGTCTGTGGTCCCCGCTTGATTCAATTCTCGACTTGGGTTAAAAGAACTGACGGTTTGGTGATCTCTTTAAAAATACCGAGAAGGATGGGAAAACATGAATGCACCAGATGGTCTTTTGTACAGCAAGGAACACGAGTGGATCCTCAACGAAAATGACGTTGCCACCCTTGGAATAACCGATCACGCTCAAAAGGAGCTGGGTGACGTTGTCTTCGTTGACCTCCCCGAAGTGGGAGCCACATTCGATGCTAACGAGGCCTTTGGCTCCGTGGAATCGGTGAAGGCGGTATCGGAGGTCTACCTGCCGGTTTCCGGAGAAGTTGTGGAGACCAACGAGTCGTTGCTGGACGCTCCGGAAAAGATCAATGACCATCCTTATGGAGAGGGGTGGATCATTCGTATCCGTCTGGGAGACCCGTCACAGCTGGAGGCCCTCATGTCTTCCCAGGAATATTCCAAATACGTCGAAGAGGAGTCACAGGGGTAATCCATGCGCTACGTTTCGATCACGCCGGAAGAAAAACGGTTGATGTTAAAAGCCACCGGTGTGGATCGAGTGGAAGACCTTTTCGCCACCATTCCCGAAAATCTTCGGCTCAGCAAAACCCTGGACATACCGGAGGCCGCTTCAGAAACGGACATCCTCAAGTACTTCCATTCGCTGGGCCGGAAGAACGCCTCCGCCGAAGACTTCGAGTACTTTCTGGGGGCAGGAGCCTACAATCATTTTATCCCCACCGTAATTGACTCGGTCATTTCCCGATCCGAGTTTTACACCAGCTATACCCCCTACCAGCCGGAGGTCAGCCAGGGAACACTGCAGGCCACCTTTGAATTTCAGACACTCATTTGCCAGCTCACGGGAATGGAGGTTGCCAACGCCAGCCTGTATGACGGGGGCAGCGCTCTGGCCGAAGGGGTGCTCATGGCCGTTCGCACCACCCGGCGCCAGAAGGTCCTGGTTGCCCAAAGCGTACACCCCGAGTACCGGCGAGTCTTGGAAACCTATGCAGCCAACCTGGACATCCAACTCCAGGAACTCCCTTTTACCGAATCCGGCTGCGTTGATGTTGAAGCTTTGGAACGGCTGGTGAGCGAAGATCATGCCGCCGTGGTGATCCAGTCCCCCAACTTCTTTGGTGTCCTGGATGATGTGGAACAGGCCATTGGTCTAACCCAAAGCGTGGGCGCCTTGTCCGTGGTGGTGGTGAGTGAGGCCATTTCTCTGGGCCTCCTCAAGCCTCCGGGGGAGCTGGGAGCAGACATCGTGGTGGGAGAAGGACAATCCCTGGGCATCCCCCTGGGATTTGGAGGACCCTATCTGGGACTCTTTGCCAGCAAAGACAAGTACAAGCGCCAGATGCCGGGTCGGCTGGTAGGTCAAACTGTCGACAGCGAAGGGAGGCAGGGCTACGTCCTCACGCTGGCCACTCGTGAGCAACACATCCGCCGTCAGAAGGCGACCTCCAATATTTGCACCAATCAGGGCTTGTGTGCCTTGGTGGCCACCGTTTTCATGTCGGTTTTAGGCAAGCAGGGGATTCGAGAGCTAGCGGAGCAAAATCTCAAGAAGGCCTTTCATTTGCGAAAACTTCTGGGTGACTCCCTGGTCTTTTCCGGTGCTACATTCAATGAAATGGTGGTGGAGTGCAGCGAAGATCCCGCTGAAATTAATCGACACCTGGTGAGCGAGGGAATCATCGGAGGCCTTCCTCTGGGGAGATACTTTCCTGATCGGTCCAATCAGATGCTGGTCTGCGTGACCGAGCAGAACAGTCTGGAAAAAATTAATCGGCTTGCGGAAGCCCTTACCAGCGTGAAGGTGACGCTATGACACGAACCTCAGTCACCTCGATTCTAAACGAGCCTTTGATTTTCGAGAGATCAGCTCCCGGTAAATCCGCCTATAGCCTTCCCCGGTTGGACGTTGAGGATGTCCCGGTAGAGGAAATCCTGGACTCCAAATATCTGCGGACGGAGGTCCGGGGATTTCCCGAGGTCAGCGAAGTGGAACTCATTCGCCACTTCACGCGACTCTCCACCTGGAACTACCACATCGATCTGGGCATGTACCCTCTGGGCTCCTGCACCATGAAGTACAATCCCAAGCTCAACGAACGAGTCGCCCGTATCCCCAGTATCGCCTTGACCCATCCCCTTCAAGAGGAACAGCACAGCCAGGGGAGCCTGGAAATCCTCTTCAGGCTTCAGGAGTGCCTCAAGGAGTTAACCGCCATGGATGCGGTGAGTCTGCAGCCGGCCGGAGGAGCCCAGGCGGAATTGATCGGTATCTTGATGATCCGCGCCCATCTTACCCAGAAGGGGAGCCCGCGAAAATTCGTCCTGATTCCCGATTCGGCCCACGGAACCAATCCGGCCAGCGCCGTTTTAGCTGGATATGAGGTGATCTCGATCCCATCCGATAAGAAAGGCAGAATCGACGTCAAGGTCATGGCCGAGAAGATGAGCGAGGAAGTGGCCTGTCTGATGCTGACCAATCCTAATACCATGGGGATCTTTGAAACCCATATCGAAGAGATCGCCCAGATTGTCCACCAGAAGGGTGGACTCATCTATATGGACGGCGCCAATTTCAACGCCCTCATGGGTTATGCCCGCCCCGGCGAGATGGGAATCGATGTGCTTCACTTGAATCTGCACAAGACTTTCTCCACCCCTCACGGCGGGGGAGGTCCCGGCAGCGGTCCCGTGGTGTGTAAAGAACATCTCGCCCCCTATTTACCCGTGCCCCGGATAGAGCAGGAGGGTGAACGGTATCGGCTCAACTCGGACAAACCCGAAAGCGTTGGTCGTGTCCACAGTTTTCATGGCAATTTCGGGATGGCGGTCCGGGCCCTTTGCTACATTTTGAGCTGTGGCCGAGAAGGCCTTAAGGAACTGAGCGAAATGGCCGTCCTGAGCGCCAATTATATCCGGCGGCGACTGGAGGGGCACTACGAGCTTCCCTATGACACGGACATCCTGCACGAGGTTGTTTTCTCGGACAAGAAGCAGCACAAAAATGGGGTGACCACACAGGATATCGCCAAGAGACTCATCGACTACGGCTTTCATCCTCCCACCACTTATTTCCCCTTAATCGTCCAGGGCGCGCTCATGATCGAGCCCACCGAGAGCCACAGCAAAGAGGAATTGGATGCCTTCATCGATGCCATGATTGCCATCAGCCGTGAGGCCAGGGACGACCCGGAAAAAGTCCTCAGTGCTCCGGCCACGGCAAAGCTGACCCGCCTGGACGAGGTTCGTGCCGCACGCTCCGCCATCCTCAGATGGGAACCGTAGTCTTTTCGCCCCGCCCTACCAGCTCTTGCCCATTAGCCCGGACTATTCATAAACGGTCTGCTACAGCGGCGGGATCATCCGACCGGACTGCGTTGCCCTCCTTCGACCTCCTCGGCGTACTGCACGAGTACGCCTGCGGGGGTCTCAGTCGCGACGTCTTGTCCCGCCGGCGCTTCCGCCGCTTCGCTACGACAGCCTATGAATAATCCAGGCTACTTCAGAAATAGGATTGGTCTATAATGGGGCTATGCCTCGCCTGGCCTGGCTTTTTCTGTGTTGTCCGCTACTTCTGGCTCAAGAGCCACCCTCATTTCAGATCAAGGCCAACTACGTCAAAGTTCCGGTTAGCGTTTTTGACACCAACGGTCAGATTCTCTCCAATCTGACCCGGGAGCACTTCATCCTTCTGGATGAGAATGAGCCTCGCCCCATCGAAAACTTCCTCCTCGATAAAACCGCCATTCATGTCGTTCTCCTGCTCGATGTCAGCAGCAGTCTGCGAGAGGAAGTGGAAGAAATTCAGGAGGCAGCCCTGCAGTTTGCCCAGGCCTTCAGCCGGGAGGACCGAATCGCCATCGTTTCTTTTTCGGACCAGCTGGAACTCCTGCAGGATTGGACCAATAACATCAAGAAACTGCGCAAATCACTCAAACACCTGGAGCGCGGATATCGAACCGCGCTTTACGATGCTCTGATCTCCACGGCCCGTGAACGATTGACGCAGGTGCCAGGAAAGAAGGTCATCATCGTTCTCACGGACGGTCTGGATAACGAAAGCCGTTCCAATCTTGATGATGTCCTGAGCCTTTTGATCGAATCCGACATCTCGCTTTACATCGTCAGCCGCACACGACTGGTCCAGCCCAAGATCGAACAAAGCGAGCGGGTGGATTTCCTCAATCAAGTGATGAAGAACGTGCTCCACGAAGAAAAGAATTTCATTGATCTGTACTTTCGAGAAAAAGAAATCTCTCTAACTCATTTGGCTGAGGCTACGGGCGGTCGAGTTTTCTTTCCGGAGAAACTGGAAGATCTCAAGAGCAGCTACATGAGAGTGGCAGAAGAACTCAAGAGCCAGTATGTCTTAACCTTTCGCCCCCCGGCTTCTTCTGAGAAAGCATTTCGCAGCATAGAAGTCGTCTGCACCCAGGACATCGGCAGGATCCACCATCGCAAGCAATATCATTGGCTGGGTTCAGAACCGTCGGATCACTGACGGCCACCCCCTCCGATCCACCCAACCCTCCTGATCCCCCAGGATGAGTCATCACCCTTTGAACGCAGCTTGCATGAAGATCAATAAAGGGACGCATTAGGTTCATTTGTGAGGATGGGCAGGGGAACGAGTTCCCTCGCTTGTTCTGGGATCTTCCTTCTTGGTAACTTAGAACTATGGGCACGAAAGAACAGAACATTAAAAAACTACTTCTTGAAGCACTTGAGAAGACAGGGGACAAGCCTGAAAATGTTCGGTGTATGTTTTCCCGAAGATGGCCTGATCGCCAGAGCGGTCCGCTGCCCAACATGCCTCAATGCTCGGCTGCGGATTTGCCTGAAGGTGAACTCAGTGTCCTCTTCGCCTACAGCAAGCAATATGTCTACACGCTGGACAAGGCAGGCGCTGAAGGAGTCATCATCAAGGCTTATACCGATGCTGATCAGGCTAAAACAGCTTAGTCCGGATGATGCATAGGTCCTGGTCACGAAGGGCGACGGAATTCGGGGACTGTCCCCGAACTTTGTGAATGGATCTCAACTCGGACCCGTCATCGATCACCTATCCCCACTCACAAGTTCCCCCTACTTCTTTCCTTTCCTGAATCAAACTCACCCGGCTCGCGTCCTAGATTGTGAAGCGGTTCCCAATACCCCTCCCAAATCTCTCCCTCAGTGTGATTGCCGGAGGCGGGAGCCGCTTTCTTCCCTAATTAGCGATTAAGACTTGCAGCTGCAATGCGGTTAGGTTATCCTGGATTACGGCCGGTCCCTCTAGATATGGAGGCAGCCCCTGTACATATCCTCTGACCACTTCCCAATTGTGCACGAGGCAGGGGCCGTGGAAGGATTAGATGCCCTTTCAGACACCGCCATTGGGACCGGCTTTTTCCTGTTTATTCAAAGACTAGTCTCTCTGCCCGAAGAGAAGGCCGTAGGAGCCGATC
>JAZFTY010000357.1:0-6188 GCA_036446935.1 Acidobacteriota bacterium
GCATGCATAGGTCTGTAACCAAGCGGGGTTGGGGGCAAGCCACCGGCTTGCCACAAGTGGCTCGCCCGAGTTTCGCAGAAATGGGAGTGCTTCATCACTCCATTGCTGCCGGAACCTCCTGCAGAGGAATCACGGACACCTTTTCATCCAGATCATAGGCTTTGCTCCCCGGATACACGACCCAGAGCCTGTGGAGTTTGAGGTCTTCCATCGCGATTCTCATGGAGCGCGTTAGCCCTGGAGCATCTGAATACTTAAGTTCGAAACCGTGACGTTTCCCCGACTTCATGATCAGCAGGTCGAGCTCCGCTCCTCCGTGTGTACCCCAGAAGTAGGCTTCCCGAGTTTGGAGCACGGTGAGGATCTGCTCCATAGCGAAACCCTCCCACGAGCTGCCAAGCTTCGGGTGTCCGAGGACATCGTGGAGACTGTCGAGTTGCAGGAGTCCATGCAGGACCCCGGTGTCACGTATGAAGATTTTTGGTGCTTTGATCTGCCGCTTTTTGAGATTTTCGAACCAGGGCGGAAGAACCCTCACCATATAGGCACCGGACAAAATATCGAGGTAGCGGCGAGCCGTGTTCTCTGACGATCCGATCGATCGTCCGAACTCGGATGCGTTCCACACCTGCCCGTGATAGTGTGCGACCATAGTCCAGAATCGACGCAGGGTCTCTGCGGGGATGGTGATGCCAAGTTGCGGGATATCCCGTTCGAGGAAAGTGCGAATGAAGTTCTGCCGCCACACCCCGCTTGCAGCATCGTCTACGGCCAGGAAGGACCTCGGAAACCCGCCTCGAATCCAGAGCGTTTCCAGTCGATTGGTGCCGACCTCGTCCAGCGAGAATCCTGACAGGTCGACGAATCCGACGCGCCCTGCAAGAGACTCCGAGACACCCTTGACCATCATTGGATTCGCGCTTCCAAGAACCAGGAAACGCGCCGCGCCCGTCGGCCGATCGGCAAGCACTCGGAGAAGCTCGAAGATCTGCGGTTTGCGCTGGATTTCGTCAATGACAACCAGCCCCTCGAGCTTTTCGAGTACAGACATGGGGGCGGAGAGGCGTTGCACATCGACGGGGTCTTCGAGGTCGAAATAGGTACTCGCCTCGTGGTTGGCTAACATGGTGGCGAGCGTGGTCTTTCCGCATTGTCTGGGGCCCATGAGGGCGGCCACAGGATGGATCTCAAGGGCCTTGCGGATCCGTTGCAGTGGTCTCGGTCGGGAGAGCATAGGGTCATTGTACCATGAATATTCTAAGGTTAACTGAGGATTATCAAGGTTACTAGTACAGAGGAGACACAAAGGAACGGTTGGCCAATGCTTCCTTGATGGCGGGGACCAAATCGGAGGTCAAACGAGGTTTGACGACATAACACAGGGCTCCGCTAGCCAGGGATTCGTGGACAAAGTCAAGCTCCTCATGGACGGTCAGCTTCGCCTCGACACGGGTCCTTTACCTGGCCGACAGCGGGCAGCTCCACTACCGGAGTGCCAAAGGCGTGGCTCGATCCATGGACGCCCTGGACTGGATCGCTCAAGTGGTCTCCCACGTCCCCGATCCGGGTGAGCAAATGGTGCGTTACTACGGCTGGTATTCCAATGCCTCTCGGGGGAAACGGCGCAAGCGAGAAGTTAGGGTCCCCGTTGAGACTGAGGTACAAGATACTCTCCAACCGGATTCAGATGGGGAACATTTCGCTCGCCAGCGTCGTCGTAGCTGGGCCCGACTCCTCAAAAAGATTTACGAGGTTGACCCACTTCGTTGTCCCCACTGTGGCAGCGAAATGCAAATCATCGCCTGGATTGAGCAATCGGAGGCGATCCGCAAGATCCTCCGGCATCTGTATCTGTGGGAGCCTTGCCCTTTCCCCCTTCCCGCCTTATCATTTAAAAATTCATGCCGGAAATCAACGGGGTCCTGGAAACGCAGCTTTGGGTCGAGGATCTGGAGCGTTCGCTTGGCTTTTACCAGGAGGTCTTCGGATGCCAACAGATTGACGGGGGTCCGGACCGCCTCATCGCGCTCAGCATTGAAGATCGTCAGGTTCTCCTGTTGGCCAAACGAGGTGCTTCCACCCAACCCACGGAACTTCCGGGTGGCACCATTCCTCCGAACGATGGGGAGGGAGAATCGCATATCGCCTTCTCCATCTCACC
This sequence comes from Acidobacteriota bacterium, assembly GCA_036446935.1. Classification (GTDB taxonomy): domain Bacteria; phylum Acidobacteriota; class UBA6911; order RPQK01; family JADFOI01; genus JADFOI01. Next base: position 2,162 of record JAZFTY010000357.1, read on the forward strand.
CGATCAACTGAAACCGTGGGAGGAATGGCTGGCCAAAAAAGGTGTCGCCATCGAGAGTAAGGTTTCCTGGATGAGGGGGGGAACGAGTCTCTATTTTCGGGACCCCGATGGAAACCTTCTGGAACTGGGAACGCCAGGCATATGGACGATTTATTAGTGGCAAACAAAACCTTCATGCGATTGAGCGGACTCTTCTTTACACTCCTTATTCTTGCAGCAGCTCCTACTCCAGTGAGTGCACAAGACGACGATGTCCTTCGAAACCCCGATCCCGGCGACTGGTTAAGATGGCGTGGCGATCACAGCGCCGCTGGATACAGTCCTTTGGAGCAGGTGAATCGCCAGAATGTTTCGAGGTTGGCTTTGGCCTGGGCGTGGCCGATGGAGGATGGGCAGCAGGAGCCGGAACCGATCGTCTACAAGGGGGTGATGTACCTTCCCCATTCCAACAATGTGGTTCAGGCGCTCAATGCTCGTACGGGTGAACTGCTCTGGGAGTACCGTCGAGAGTTGCCGGAAAACACCCGAGTTAACGGCTCCCGAAATATCGCCATCTATCAGGATAAGATCTTTCTGGGAACACTGGATGGTTACCTGGTTGCGCTGTCAGCGCAAACGGGAAACGTCGTGTGGGAAACCCAAGTGACTGACTCTCAGGAGCGCAGCCGTTACACAGCCGGACCTATCGCGGCAGATGGTAAGATCTTTGCCGGTCTCTCCTGCGGTGCGAGTACTCCGATACCCTGCTACATGACCGCCCATGATGCGGCCACGGGGAAACAGCTGTGGCGAAGGGAGGCCATCGCCGGACCCGGTGACCCGGAAGAGCACAACGCGACCTGGGGTGGCGTGCCATATGAGGAGCGCAAGAAGGGCTCCTTCTGGCTGACGGGAAGCTACGACCCCGACTTGAAGCTGGTCTACTGGACAACCGGCAGTCCCTCTCCCTATCCGGAGATTCTCAGGGGATCGGGCGACGGGGCGGTGCTCTACACCAACTCGCTCCTGGCCCTGGAGGCCGAGACGGGGGCCATTCGGTGGTTCTTCCAGATGCTGCCCCGCGACAACTTCGATCTGGACCATCAGGATAATCCTATCCTGGCCGACGTGGAGGTTCGCGGAATTCAACGAAAGGTCGTTTACACCCTGGGTAAATCCGGCATCTTGTGGGCCCTGGATCGGGAGACGGGCGAGCACCTGTGGAACCGGCAGTTGGTGACCTACCAGAACGTCTACCAGGACATCGATCCCGAGACAGGCGCTATTACCCTGAATGAACAGATCATTCCCCGGGAGGTGAGGACCTCTCAACTGGTCTGTCCAGGAATGCGAGGGGGAAAGCTGTTTCAGACCGACGCTTATAACCCCAGGACCAACATGATCTACAGCCCGGTCACGAATGAATGCATCGTCTTTGAGATTCTGCCGGTGGATGTCAGTGTCTCAGGACTCAATTACGGTCAGATCCAGCACATGCAAGGTTCAGCCGGTCTAGCGGGGAGGCTGGCGGCGGTTTCGGGTTCCACAGGCCAGATCCTCTGGACCTATGATCAGCGCGCGGGCATCGGCTCTGTGTTGACCACCGGGGGCGGGCTGGTGTTTGCCGGTGATTTTTATCGGTACTTCAGAGCCTTTGATGCTCAGAGCGGCGAGGTGCTTTGGGAACTTCCGCTGAGCGGTCCTGTTACGGGCTATCCAATCAGCTACGCCGTCGATGGGAAGCAGTATGTGGCCGTAGGTGCGGGAGAAGGCACGGGTGGGCAGCGCCACATAGGCCAGTTGTACCCCGAATTGAAAGCTCCTGAAGGAAGCAACATTTTAATGGTATTCGCGCTGGGGGAATAAGTATGCCTTTCGTACGATTTCGTGAGCTCTTTTTGGTGGGATTCAGTGGACTCTTCATAGTGATCATCGCAGCCGCTCTCAGTCCGGTGGGCGCACAGCAGTCGGACTTTGTTCCGGTCACCGACACGGTCCTTCGAAATCCCGATCCAGGCGATTGGCTCAGGTGGCGTCGCGATCACAGCGCCAGCGGATACAGCCCACTGGAGCAGGTCAATCGCCGAAATGTGGGCAAGCTGGTTTTGGCCTGGGCCTGGCCGATGGAGGATGGGCAGCAGGAGCAGGAACCGATCGTCCACAACGGAGTAATGTATCTTCCCCACTCCAATAACGTGGTGCAGGCCCTCAATGCGCGTACAGGCGAGCTGATCTGGGAGTATCGTCGAGATTTTCCGGAAGACGTCGGCAGCAGGACCACTCGAAATATCGCCATCTATCAGGACAAGATCTTTTTGGGAACACCGGATGCTTACCTGGTTGCGCTGTCAGCGCAAACAGGAGCCGTGGTGTGGGAAACCAAAGTGGCCGACTATCAAAAGCGCGATCGTTTCACGGCCGGGCCGATCGCGGCAGATGGTAAGGTCTTTGCCGGTCTCTCCTGCAATGTGGGGACCCTCATACCCTGCTTCATGACGGCCCATGATGCGGCAACCGGAAAACTGCTGTGGCGAAGGGAGTCGATCGCCGGACCCGGAGACCCTAAAGAGCACAACGAGACCTGGGGCGGTGTGCCTTATGAGGAGCGCAAGAAGGGCTCCTTCTGGCTGACCGGAAGCTACGACCCCGACTTGAAGCTGGTCTATTGGACCACCGGCAGTTCCTATCCCTATCCGGAGATCCTCAAGGGAACGGGCGCGGGTGCGGTGCTTTACACCAACTCGCTTCTGGCCCTGGACGCCGAGACGGGGGCCATCAGGTGGTTTTTCCAAATGATGCCCCGCGACAACTTCGATATGGACCATCAGGATAATCCCATCCTGGCCGACGTGGAAATTCGTGGAGTTCAACGAAAGGTCGTCTACACCCTGGGTAAAACCGGCATCCTGTGGGCTCTGGATCGGGAGACGGGAGAGCATCTGTGGAACCGGCAGTTGGTCACCCACCAGAACATCTTCGAAGACATCGATCCTGAGACGGGTGCCATTACCATGAATGAAAAAATCATTCCCAGGGAGGTGGGGACCTCTCACCTGGTCTGCCCGGGAATGCGAGGGGGGAAGCTGTTTCAAACCGACGCCTATAATCCCAGGACGAACATGCTCTACAGCCCGGTAACGAATGAATGCATTGTCTTTCGGATCCTGCCGACGGAGGTCAGCGTCTCAGGACTCGATTTCGGTCAGATCGAGCCTATGGAAGGTGCAGCCGGTAAAGCGGGGAGGTTGGCTGCGGTTTCGGCTTCCACGGGCCAGCTCCAGTGGACCTATGATCAACGCGCTGGTATCGGCTCTGTGTTGACGACCGGGGGAGGATTGGTCTTTGCGGGAGATTTCCATCGGTACTTCAGGGCCCTTGACGCCCAGACCGGCGAGGTGCTTTGGGAGGTTCCGCTCAGCGGTCCTGTTACCGGCTATCCGATAAGCTATGCCGTCGATGGGAAGCAATATGTGGCCGTGGGTGCGGGAGAAGGTACGGGTGGGCAGCGCCACATAGGCCAGTTGTACCCCGAGCTGAAAGCTCCTGAAGGGAGCAACATTTTGATGGTATTCGCGCTGGGTGAGTGATGCCCAGGCAGAAAAGAGGACGATCGTGAATTCCCAGGACAAAAAGAAAAAAGGAATCAGCCGTCGAGAATTCGTCCGGGGGGCAGGGGCCGGAACTGTGGCATTAGCCGGCGCAGGCGCCCTGCCCACCCTGAAGGCCCAGACCGGTGGACCCTCCTCCGCCATTCCCGAGCAGTGGGATCTGGAGGCCGACGTTGTGGTGATCGGCTCCGGGGCCGCCGGACTCCCCGCAGCCATCCGGGCAGCCAACCATGGAGCCTCGGTGATCGTGGTTGACGCCAATTATGACATCGGCGGCCACGCCCTACTGAGCGGAGGAAACGTCGCGCTGGGTGGTGGGACCTCTGCCCAGAAGAAATACGGGATCAAGGATTCGCCGGACATTCTCTTTCGGGATCTGACCGACTGGTCCATTGTGGAGTCCAACGGGATGCCCGATTACCGATATAACGACCGAGGCA
>JAZFTY010000358.1:0-6022 GCA_036446935.1 Acidobacteriota bacterium
CAAAGCAGGCGCGCTACCAGACTGCGCCATGCCCCGACACTTCGTAGAGTTCTTCATTCTAGCAGATGAAAGAAGGGGTGGGATACCCTGATTGTGGGGTCGATGGGTCGATGGGTAGGCCTATGACCATTGACAGTTGACACCGGCAACGCCAAGGCAGTAACTTTCTCTCACATCCACAGAAAGTCATGAGGAAGCCGTGTCCATAAGAGCCATCAAACGACTGATCAAAGCCAAGCCCACCATTGAAGGTGCGGGCGTGCACTTACGTCGAGCCTTCGGGTTCGGCAACACCCAGGATTTCGATCCGTTCCTCTTGCTGGACGATTTTCGAAACGACAAGCCGGAAGACTACCTGGCTGGCTTCCCCTGGCATCCTCATCGGGGAATCGAAACCATTACCTACATTCTCTCGGGCAACGTGGAGCATGGCGACAGCCTGGGGAACCAGGGGGTCCTGGCGGCCGGTGACGTCCAGTGGATGACGGCGGGAAGTGGAATCATCCACCAGGAGATGCCGCGGGGGGATCGTGACGGCAAGATGCACGGATTTCAGCTTTGGGCCAATCTCCCCTCATCCCTCAAGATGACGGCGCCTCGCTACCAGGACGTCCAATCAACCGACATTCCAGAAGTCGTCGATGACGACGGAACCAAGATTCGTGTCATCTGCGGCAGCATTTGGGGCGCCACCGGACCCGTCGACGGTATCGCTGCCGAACCCGAATACCTCGACGTCTCGGTGCCTCCGGGAAAGAGAAAAATCCTCCCCGTTGAAACCACGCGTCACGCCTTTGCCTACGTGTTCGCCGGCTCGGGGAGGTTCTGCAACGCTTCGGCTCCCCTGGACGTGCCCACCGAGGGCGTGGGTTGGTCCGATACCTCTCTTTCCGAGGAAGCGGACAACCGCTCCCTGGTGCTGTTTGACCGGGGCGATGAAGTCAGCATTCAGGCTGGGGAGAAGGGGATCCGGTTTCTGCTGGTCTCGGGAAAACCGATCGAAGAACCCGTCGCCTGGTACGGGCCCATCGTCATGAACACTCAAGAGCAGCTCCGGCAGGCCTTCGCCGAGTACAAGGCGGGGACTTTTCTGAAACACGACTAGCGCCCTTCACAAGGATCAGGTGGGAGAAGTGCGAGCTAAAGCGGCGCACTCTCGGTATCGAAAGCAGCTGAGCAGGTGGTCATTGACCAGACCCGCCGCCTGCAGGTGGGCATACAGGATAGTACTCCCAACAAACTTGAGCCCTCGCTGCTTGAGATCCTTGCTCAAGGAATCCGATTCCGGTGAGGTGGCGGGAACCTCGGCCATGGTGTTCCAGCGATTCTGAAGGGGCTTCCCCCCCACAAAAGCCCAGATGTAGGTATCGAAGCTGCCGTACTCTTTCTGGATAGCCAGAAAGGCCCGGGCATTACTGACGGCGGAGGTGATTTTGAGGCGATTTCGAATGATGCTCGGATTCTGAATCAGAGTTTCGATTTTCTTTTCGCTGAAACGGGCGACCTTGACCGGATCGAAATTAGCGAAGGCCTTTCGGTATCCCTCTCTCTTGTTGAGCACCGTGGACCAGCTCAGACCGGCCTGGGCACCCTCCAGAATGAGAAACTCGAACTGTTTGCGGTCCTCGTGAACGGGAACTCCCCACTCCCGATCGTGGTACTGGAGATACAGCTCGTTTCCGCTCTCTGCCCAAGCACAACGCTTCTTCCCACTCAATCTTACTGACCTCTTGGTGGATGTATCAGGATTTCAAAAAGAATCGAGAAGGGGCGACTCGACCGCCTCGGTGACGAAGCTGGTGATCCGATCAAACTCACTCCAACGCACCTGCTGCCTGGAGTGAAGAGACCTGAAAAAGATTCTGCCCTTGAGATAAAGATCAAAGCCTGTGGGGAACCAAACTCCAGGGTCCACCTCCCGCCTCTGGACGGTCCCCTTCACCTCCTGAATGGACCCGATAAGTCCCCACCACAGTTTCACTTTCTCCTTTAGTATGAACTCAATCTGGGAAACCTCGTAGGACTCCTGATCCACCCAGATCCGTCCTTCCACTTTGTTTAAGGCACGATCAATCCGCCGCTTCACGGGCAGTTTGCCTTCTTTCGGCTTGTAGGCCAACACATAGTTGGATCGACCGTCCACTTCTTCCACTTCTTCCAGGCTAAAGTCGAACCGGCCCACCAGGTCCTGGTTGAGGGAAAAACCGTTTTCTTCATCGCCGGTGGGATCCTCACGCTTGGCGATTTTCTCTCTAAACTCAGACTCCCGTTTTTCCTCTTTTTTTCTTTCCTTTTCGGTCAGAGCCTGGCCGTTTTTTTCGATCAACCTCTGGTAGGGAAAGCTCTGGATGAGGACATTTTCAAACAGTTCTTCGTCGCGTTCCTTGAGCTCGCCCTGCCCATCCAGCTTATCTCTGACCCTGAGCACCTTGAAGCGGTATTTCGAGACCAGTTCCCGCTGATCTTCCTGAGCAGCCCGTTCCATGGCCTGTTCCAGGACCTGAGTCACAGTGAGGGGCTGCAGCGGTGTTTTCCCCTCCTGCCCGGTTCCCCAGGCCAGGGCACCCATCAGGAGCACGCCAATCAACCAAAACAGGGTCGTTCGAAGGCTTTTCTCTTTCAGCATCAGGGCTAAATGTCTTTGTATCAGCACCTCCGCACTCATCGAATACCTCTCAGAAGACAACCGCCACTCCACGGGGCTTGACTCCCCCCCCACAGCCCTATAGTCTGTCGCGACTATGATGGTGCTTCTACACGAGACAGCGATTCTACATCCACATCCTCATCCAGATCTACTGGTGGTTTTGACAGTGCTCACGGGTTTCCTACTTGCTGGCTGGATACTCTACCGCTCGATGAGCCAGGGATAGTAGAGATTCGATGATTCTCGCTAACCGGTGGGCCTGGATGCCTCCTACGGTTGTTTTTCGAGGGAGTATTCCACGATCTTCCTGGATGAGTGCTGGCGCTCTCCGGGTGGAGCTTCCCCATTTCTGGAAACGCCACTCCTAGCTTCATTCAATGAACCCCTTCGATATCCCTCCAGATCCACGGTCACGGAAGCGAAGCCTGCTTCCCGAAAGCGTCGATTGATCTGGTCACACACCTGGGGACCCCACAGCTTTTGAAGTTCCTCGGGAGCCACCTCGATTCGGGCCACTGAGCCGTGATAGCGCACTCGATAGACGCGAAAACCCAAATCGCGCAGCACCCGCTCGCAACGCCCCACCTGAGTCAGACGCTCGGGGGTAATCGGGGTTCCAAAGGGGAATCGGCTGGACAAACAGGCCAGTGCGGGCTTGTCCCAGACCGGGAGATCAATGCGGCGGGCCGCCTCCCGAATGTCGCTTTTCGTGAACCCCAACTCGTCCAGAGGGGAGCGCACGCCGTACTCACGTGCCGCCTTTCGGCCGGGACGGTGATCGCTTCGGTCATCCACGTTAAAACCATCCAGCACGTGGGGAATACCCAGGCTACAAGCCTGCTCAACGGCGGTTGCATACATCTCGGTCTTACAAAAATAACAGCGATTCACCGGGTTAGCAGCGTAGCGCGGATCGTCCAACTCGTGGGTTTCCACCAGCAGGTGACGGGCGCCCAGTTGCTGGGCCAAATGCCGTGCTTCGGCTCCTTCCTCCTGAGCAAGACTGGGGGAGACCGCCGTCAGGGCTACCGCATTCTGGTTGAGCACTCCGACGGACTCGGCCAGCAGAAAGCTCGAGTCGACGCCTCCTGAGAAACAAACCACAACCTGCTCCCATTGACGAAGCTGATTTCGCAGTCTGGTGACCTTTTCCTCCAGAGTCGACATTGCAAGCGATTTTACCGACGGTCCGATGGACCCGTCAACCAACCGTGTTTTCAGCCGCTCGCCTGGATGATGCATCATCCAGGCTGGATGATCTTTCAGCACACTCTTTCTTGCAAACCTACTATTGTTTAGAATGGGACGCCGATTGAACGCAACGAGCGAAAGTGGCGGAATTTGGCAGACGCGCCAGATTTAGGATCTGGTGGGGTAACACCCGTGGGGGTTCGAGTCCCCCCTTTCGCACCAACAACTTCCCCTGATCCTAGACTTGTTAGGTGGGGCCCAGGAGTCGTCCCGCCAGGACTACTCCTGGGCCTGTTTCCGACTGAAGGGCTCAGGAAGTAGACAGTAAGGTACTATATATTAGTGGATCGCTTGGTGGACATCGAGTCAGGTTACAGGAATCTTTTCAGCCGCGACACCGGCACAGCACAGGGTAGATAGCAGGAATGGAAAAAGCGAATTTGGTTTCACTCGGCGAAATAGATTACGAGGCTTTCACCAGAGAAATTGAGGCTCTGCGCCGGGACACCTTTCAGTCGCTCTGCTACAAAGACTTCCGCCATCTGGTCAAAATGGAGCGGATCGGAAAGCTGTGCAGCCTGCTCGGCTTCGCCACCGCCTGGATATTTCCCAATCCGATCAGCGCCTATCTCATCGCCCAGGGGAATGTCACTCGCTGGCTCCTCATGCATCACATCAGTCACGGCGGCTACGACAGGGTGCCCGGCGTGCCGGCGCGGTATACGAGTAAGACCTTTGCCCGGGGGTGGCGGCGATTCATCGATTGGTTCGACTGGATTCTGCCCGAAGCCTGGATGTGTGAACACAACTTCCTGCATCACTACCATACCGGCGAAGATCAGGATCCGGATCTGGCCGAGCGACACGCAGAGCTGCTGCGCAACTGGCGAGGTCCCCGCGCCATAAAATACCTGGTGCTGTTCCTGACCGGTATCACCTGGAAGTTCAGCTACTATGCGCCGAGCACGCTCAACGCCCTCGAATTGCACAAGAGCAGAGGCCCGAACCAGAGACAGGTCATTCCCATTGGGTTCTCCAATTTTTTCGACCTCCGCAATAGGCTGGTCCGTAAACTCTGGTTCTCATGCTACCTGCCCTTTTTCATGTTCCATTTTGTCGTCATCCCGCTTCTCTTTCTCCCGCTGGGGACAACCGCGGTGTGGTTCGTGCTCATCAACAGAGTGCTGGCCGAGTTGATCACGAACTTCCACACCTACATGATCATCGGTCCCAATCACACCGGTTCTGACCTGTTCCGCTTCGACCACCACTACAAAAACAAACAAGAGTTTTACGTGAATCAGGTACTGGGATCGGTAAACTACGAGACCGGAAGCGACTGGATAGACTATCTCCAGATGTGGCTCAATTACCAGATTGAGCACCATCTGATTCCTAACCTTCCCATGACGAAGTACCAGGAGATCCAGCCGAAAGTTCAAGCGCTCTGTAACAAGCACCACCTTCCTTACCTTCAGGAGAGCGTGTTTAAGAGGTTCAGGAAATTTCTCCAAGTCTGTGCCGGTGATAGCACCATGGTGCGGGTTCCTTCCGAAATCGGTAGAGTTCACACGCCATTAAAGGATGTCGTCACCTAGTCCCGGATCAATAGGCCCGGCAGAGGGTGGAGAGTCGCTCAGCATCCACAGGGGGACATCCCCGCGCTTGGCTCCTTTGTGTCCCATGTTTTCGCCCTGTGTCCCACGCTTTTCTTCCTCGCCTGCGATTTTCCCCTGAAAACAGGTTTGTGACGCACGTCACTGTAAGGCTCTGGGGATATCGCTAGAATCGCCACTATGCGAGTGCAGGTGTGTCACTCTCGAGACAGGTCTATTCTGAAAACGGGGTTTCAGAACTTGAAACTCTTCAAGAATCTCACAACAGGAGGTGCGGTTATGAAAGGTATTTGTTTTATGCTTGCTTGCTTTATGGCCTTTTCAGTAGGTCTCTATGGGCAAGAGGCGCTTACAATTGACGACATCATCGAGATGGTGAAGGCAAAGCTAAGAAGTCGAACCATCATTCAGAAAGTCAACATCAGTTCAATGGAATCCGCGCCCAGTGCTGACGATATCGTGAAACTCAAAAAGGCAGGGGCTTCCCGCAGAATCATTGAGGCGGTGTTAGCAGCTCCAGTCAGCGGCCCTTCAGTGGCACCCGCCACTGCTTCGCCCAGCCCCTCTC
>JAZFTY010000359.1:0-2575 GCA_036446935.1 Acidobacteriota bacterium
GGGCAAGATGGTGCAAATCACTTTTGGGGATGAAAAAGGGAAGGTGCTGGTGGGAACGGTCAAGAGTGCCGAAGAAGACCATGTCGTTATCCTGGATGCGACCGATCAACCGCATTTTGTGAGCTACACCCATATCGCTGAATTTCGTGAAACCTGGGACCATCCCAAGCACTAGTGGTGGCGATTGTGGGTGATCGGAATAGCCCGTATTTCTCACACCTGATCGTAGCGAGGCGGGGGAGATGGCTGTGGATACAAGGCGCGCGACTGAGGCCCCCGCAAACGTACTCTCTGAGTACGTTGAGGAGGCCGACCGAGCGGCAACGCAGTAGACGCGGCCAGATCCGCCGACGCAGTAGATTGGGGGTGAGAAATGCGGGCTAGAAGGTTTTACGAGATGTCCCAGACTTAGGAGGCAAAATCATGCGTAATCGCTTGCCGTTTAGTTTATTGGTGTTTTTTCTATTGGCTACCCTGATTTCCCCTAACCTCATCGGTGCAAAGGGGGGGAAAGGTAAATCCAAAGACGCTCATAAAAAAGCGGCTGGGGTGACCGTAGAGATCGATTTCCGTGTTTTTGGGGAGGGTCAGGAAGACACCATCCGTGCCTGGTTTTCCAACAAACAAAATCTGAAAGGCTTACCCCCTGGATTGGCTAAGCGCGAACGACTTCCTGTCGGATTGGAGCGTCAGTTGCAGAAAAATGGGACTCTGCCTCCTGGACTGGAAAAGCGGGTTCACCCGTTTCCCGGGGAGTTGGGGAAACTGCTGCCCGAACTTCCTAAGGGTGTCATAAGAGTCGTTATCGGAGTCGATATCCTACTCCTTGACGAGACCTCGAATACCATACTGGATATTGTTCGCGAAGTCCTGATCTAAGATCTCTCCACCATCCGGATTTGCCGATTTTACCCTCCATGTTGGGCTTGGCTCCGGAACTCACGGGCTCTTCGGTTGAACGTGCTTACCCATAGTCGATATACTTCCGTGCTTCTAAGGCAGGTGAAGCTATGAAGATTGCAATCATTGGACTGTCGAATAGCGGCAAAACGACGGTCTTTAATGCACTGACACGGGGAACAGCTGAGACCGCCGCTTTCACTTCGGGACGGTTTGAGCCGAATCTGGCCTCGGTCAAGGTTCCCGATCCCAGGCTGGACGTCCTGGCCGCGATTTACAAGCCGCTTAAGCTCACGGCAGCTGAAGTGCAGTACGTGGATGTGAACGGCTTCAAGGGAGAGGAACAGGGCACAGAGCTGCCGGCTGAAATCCTGGGTTATATCGGAACGGCCGATGCTTTGCTTCACGTGGTCCGTGCCTTCGAGGACGAGAAGGTTCCCCATCCTTCGGGAGCGGTGAACGCTGAGGCCGACCTGGCTGGAATCGACTTTGAACTCATTTTTTCTGATCTCAGGATCATCGAGAGAAGGCTGGAACGGCTGGAGAAAGATCTGAAGAAGACCTCAGGCCAGGAGAAGAAGATTAGGATTGCCGAACAGGATGTCTTGTTCCGACTCAAGGAGGCCCTTGAGGAAGAGAAGCCAATTCGAGATCTGGAACTATCCTCACAGGAGGAGAAGCTGATTCGAGGCTATCCACTCCTTTCAAAGAAGCCGGTCCTGGTGGTTCTGAATATCGGGGAAGAGCAGATCTCCTCCCCCCCGCCCTTGGCATACGATCACCTGAAAAGCTTGGTGGTACCTCTCAGTGCCAGGATCGAGGAGGAATTGACCCAACTGGAGGAAAGCGATGCCCGTGAATTCATGGAGAGCCTCAGGATTGAAGAACCCGCCAGAGATCGGGTCATCGCTTCATCCTATGCCCTGCTGGGGTTGATTAGTTTTCTCACCGTCGGAGAGGATGAGGTGCGGGCCTGGACGATTCGCCAGGGCGCCGTTGCCGTGGAGGCCGGAGGCGTTATCCATTCCGACATCGAGCGAGGATTCATCCGGGCAGAGGTCGTTTCCTTTGAGGATCTGGTCGAATCCGGCAGTATGGCAGGTGCACGCAAGCAAGGTCTGTTGAGGCTCGAGGGCCGCCAGTACGTGCTCCAGGATGGAGACATCAGTCACTTTCTGTTCAACGTCTAAGGCTCTTGGACCGCTCCTTAGCCCGCACTTCTCACACCCCCTCTACTGCATCGGCGCAATGATCCGGCCTGACTGCGTTGCACTCCGTCGGCCTCCTCAACGTACCATACAGTACGTTTGCGGGGGCCTCGGTCGCGCGCCTTGTCGTGCCGGCCCTTCCGCCGCTTCGTGACGAGAAGGTGTGAGAAATCCGGGCTAGGGTGTTACTGAGCCCGGTTTGAAAGTAACTGGTAGCCGTTCTGGGTCACCACCACAGCGTCTTCGATTCTTACGCCATACTGGCCTGGCAGGTAGATTCCCGGCTCGATGGTAAAGGCCATCCCTTGCTGAATCTCACCTGGTTCGACAGTGGATACCCTGGGCAATTCGTGTACCTCCAGACCGAGACCGTGCCCGGTACCGTGCCCGAAATAATCTCCGAATCCATGCTTTGAAATCACTCCCCGCGCTGCCGCATCGATCTCGGAAGATAGAACGCCGGGCTC
>JAZFTY010000360.1:0-6374 GCA_036446935.1 Acidobacteriota bacterium
CTTCCACTGCTGGCGAAAATAGATCACGAGAGCCAACAATGTGCCCCCATGCACCAACACGTCGAAGGTCAGTCCCAGGGCCTCCCAACCCAACAGCCTGGGGAGCAAAATGAGATGAGCAGAGCTGCTGATGGGAAGAAATTCGGTAATTCCCTGGAGGATACCTAGAAAGAGAGCCTGCATGGAGTCACTCATCGGCATTTAATGGTCTAATTGTGCGGTCGAGGAGTCAAGATTTGCCATGATATACTTCCCTTTTCAAGTTCGAGCTTCACGCTTTGATGTATGACTCAAGAAACTGTTCTGATCCTTGACTTTGGATCTCAGTACACTCAACTCATTGCCCGCTGTATTCGTGAGGCTGGAGTTTACTCGGAAATCCTGCCCTTTAACACCTCCTGGAAGGAAATCGAAGCCCATGATCCCAAGGGGATCGTGCTCTCGGGAGGACCTGAATCCGTTTTAGCCGAAGGCGCGCCCCATCCCGAGAACGAACTCTACGACTTTCAAGGCCCGCTTCTGGGGATCTGCTATGGAATGCAGCTCATGGCCCACCACTACGGAGGAACGGTGGCTCCGTCGCAAAATCGAGAATTCGGTAAGGCCATGCTCCAGATTGTTGACGGAAGCCCTCTTCTCCAAGGCCTGCCCAAGGAGACGGAAGTCTGGATGAGCCATGGCGACCGGATCGAGGCTCTTCCACCCGGTTTTCTTGCCATCGGGCAAAGCGAGAATGCCCTTGCCGGCATGGCCCATGAAAGTCGCAAAATCTATGGTATTCAGTTTCATCCTGAAGTGGTTCACACTCCCTACGGCAAACAGATCCTGGAAAACTTTCTCCTTGAGATCTGTAAGTGCCGCGCAGATTGGACGATGTCCTCTTTTGCGGAAAGTGCGGTCACCGAGATTTCCGCCCAAATCGGTCAGTCTCAAGCGGTTTGTGGCCTCTCAGGCGGGGTCGATTCTACGGTGGCGGCGACTCTGGTTGATCGCGCCATCGGTGATCGGCTCACCTGCATCTTTGTCGACAATGGATTACTCAGAAAGAACGAATTTGAAGAAGTACTCCAGGAACTTCAGGAAAAGCTTTCTTTGAATGTCGTGGGTGTCGACGCCGGCCGTGAATTTCTGGAACCCCTGGCCGGTGTCGAAGACCCTGAGGTGAAACGAAAGATTATTGGGGAGCAGTTCATCCGCGTGTTCGAACGGGAGGCCAAGAAGTTGGGCGGTATTCAATTCCTTGTTCAAGGTACCCTCTATCCGGATGTGATCGAATCAGTTTCCGTCCTGGGCCCCTCTGCGACCATCAAGAGCCACCACAATGTGGGGGGATTGCCCGAGAAAATGAATCTCTCCCTGGTTGAGCCTTTAAGGAATTTGTTCAAGGATGAGGTTCGACGCGTTGGCCAAGAGTTGGGGCTCCCGGAAAGTCTCATTCAACGGCAACCCTTTCCCGGGCCGGGTTTGTCGGTGCGCATTGTCGGCGAGGTCACTGAAGCTCGTCTCTATACGTTGCGCGAGGCGGACAAGATCGTGGAACAGGAAATAAAAGGTGCAGACCTCTATGCTAAAATTTGGCAGTCATTCGCGGTTTTGCTCCCTGTGAAGAGTGTCGGCGTCATGGGGGATGAAAGAACCTATGAGGATGTGATTGCGATCCGTGCCGTACATTCCGTGGATGGGATGACTGCCGACTGGGTTCCGTTGCCTCACGAACTGCTGGGGCGGATCTCTAACCGGATTGTGAATGAAGTCCGAGGGGTCAACCGAGTGGTTTACGACGTGAGTTCGAAGCCTCCCAGTACCATCGAATGGGAATGAACGGAGGGGGATGGGGAAACTGGGGACAGTCCCCAGTTTCCCCATCCCTCCCGTAGAGAATAGAGAAAAGAAGGACAACCTCACGAAAGCACGACTGCACCAAAGCACGGGCGCGCAAGGCGCGCCTACACGCAGGCACTCATGAGTAACTTCGTTCACCTGCACCTGCATAGTCATTACAGTCTCCTGGACGGGGCCAATCAGCTCGAAGCCGTGGTTCGCCGTGCTGCAGAGTTGAAGATGCCGGCCCTTGCCTTATCGGATCATGGCAATCTGTTCGGAGCCGTTCAATTTCATGACCTGGCTCTCAAATATGGAGTCAAGCCCATTATTGGCTGTGAAGTTTATGTTGCCAGGGAGGGGCGTACATCGAAAAACGGTCGTTCCGCCCAGAGCAACCATCTGGTGCTTTTGGCCAAAGATGCCACCGGTTATAGCAATCTGGTCAAGCTGGTCTCACTGGGCTATCTGGAAGGGTTCTACTATCGTCCTCGCATCGATTTGGAGCTTCTCCAGGAGCACAGCGAAGGATTGTTGGGACTTTCCGCCTGTCTGCAAGGAATTGTGGCCTGGAATCTACTCCAGGATCAATACTCGGAGGCTCGCGAGGAGGCCGGAAAACTGGCGGAAATCTTGGGGCCGGGTAACTTTTACCTGGAGTTACAGGACCATGGGCTGGAGGAGCAAACAAAGGTCAATTCCCATGTACTGAAACTGGCCCGTGAGCTGGATCTTCCTCTGGTAGCCACCAACGACTGCCACTATCTCACTCAAGAGGATTCTTTCGCCCACGATGTTCTGCTCTGTATCCAGACCGGCAAGACTATTCACGATAAAAACCGACTCCGCTACAGCACCGATCAGTTCTACTTCAAGAATGCCGAGGAGATGGACTCGATATTTGCTCATGTGCCCGAAGCTCTCTCCAATACCCTTGAGGTGGCCGAGAAGTGCACCTTTGAACTCGGTGAACCGGAGAATATCTTTCCCGAATTTCAAGTTCCTTCCGACCACACCCTGGATAGCTATTTTGGGAAAGTGGTCAAGGACGGATTCGACAGCCGGCTTGAACGTCTCAAAGAAAAAGAGAATCTTGGGGAATTGCGCTACCCACTCTCGCACTATGAGCAGCGATTGTCACAGGAAGTGAAAATCATCAAGGAAATGCAGTTTTCCGGCTATTTTCTGATCGTATGGGATTTCATTCGCTTCGCTCGCGAAAATCAGATTCCGGTGGGTCCGGGCCGAGGATCGGTGGCCGGATCTCTGGTCTCCTACGCCATGAGAATCACCGATGTTGATCCCCTCCAATATGATCTTCTCTTCGAGCGTTTTCTCAATCCGGAACGGGTCACTCCTCCCGACATTGATATCGATTTTTGCATGTTGCGACGCGGGGAAGTGATCGACTATGTGACTACCAAGTACGGCCGCGGAAACGTCAGCCAGATCATCACTTTTGGCACCATGGCAGCCCGAGGGGCTATTCGTGATGTAGGACGTGGTCTGGACATCCCCTATGCCGAAGTGGACAAGATAGCTAAACTCGTCCCCCAAACTCCCGACTCCACACTGGAAAAGGCGGTCCAGCGGGTCAAGGAGCTCAAAGAGGCTGCCCAAAGCGGTTCCCCTTATGCCCAATTGATTCAGGTTGCCCAGCAGCTGGAAGGGCTTGCCCGACACGCCTCCACCCACGCGGCTGGAGTGGTGATCGCCCCTCGGCCGCTGATTGACTTAATCCCTCTTTACAAGAGCACCAAGGGCGAGATCACGACCCAGTATTCGATGACGGATCTGGAGCGTCTGGGTCTCTTGAAGATGGATTTTCTGGCCCTGACCACCTTGACCGTCATCCATCAGACCGTGGCTCAAGTTAAAAATCAGGTCGGGGTGACCCTGGCTCTGGACAGGCTCGATCTTAATGAGCAGGAGACCTTCAAGCTCTTTTGTGAAGGAAAAACGACCGGCATCTTCCAGTTTGAATCTTCGGGCATGCGCGATATTTTGCGGCGCCTGCAACCCGACCGCTTTGAAGACCTCATCGCTTTGAACGCTCTGTACCGGCCGGGCCCCATTCAGGGAGGAATGATCGACGATTTCATCGGACGTCGTCAGGGTCAGGTCAAGATTGAATACGAAGTAGAGGAGCTTGATGAGATTCTCAAGGAAACCTATGGGGTGATCGTCTATCAGGAACAGGTGATGCAGATCGCCAGCAAGCTGGCAGGTTTTTCTCTTGGAGCGGCGGACCTTCTACGGCGGGCCATGGGCAAGAAGAAAAAAACGGTCATGCAGGCCCAGAAGAAACAGTTTTTGAGCGGGTGCAAGGAAAGAGGCATTCCCGCCAAGAAGGCGGAACGGATTTTCAAGTTGATGGAACAATTTGCCGGCTACGGATTCAACAAGAGTCATTCCGCTGCCTACGCCCTCCTGGCTTTTCAGACGGCTTATCTGAAAACCCATTATCCCGTGCAGTTTATGGCGGCTTTGCTCACCAGTGAGATGTCCAACACGGACAAGATCGTCAAGGATCTGGCCGAATGCAAAGACATGGGCATTCGCATTCTGCCTCCTGACATCAATGCCAGCCAGCTCGATTTTCTGGCCTCCGGAAAAGATATCAAGTTTGGTCTGGCCGCGATTCGAAACGTCGGAGAATCGGCCATTCGTGCCATTTTGAAGTGCCGGCCTGAAGACGAGGACTTCGCCAGTTTTTCCGATTTTTGTGAGAACGTGGATCTTCGGGTCGTGAACAGACGGGCTGTGGAGTCCTTGATCAAAGCGGGCTCTTTCGATTCCTTGGGATATCATCGCAAGTCGCTCTTTGAATTTCTGGATCGTGCCATTGAGTCTGGACAGAATGCTCAAAGAGATCGTCTCAGCGGTCAGAAGAAGTTGTTTATGGCCCCAGAGATGACTTCGGCCGAAGGCCCTGTTTCGGATATACCCGATGCCGGAGAATGGCCGGATCGCCAGAAGTGGACTTATGAAAAGGAAACTTTGGGCTATTACGTCACCGGCCATCCGCTTCGAAACTATACCCGAGAGCTGGAGAAGTTTTCGAAGTTTTCTACCCTGGATATCACCGAGGAGATTTCGGGTCAGGAAGTGTCCGTGGGTGGAATGATCACCGGCCTTCGACAGCTCCGTACCCGCAAGGGAGATTCGATGGCCGCCTTTGAACTAGAGGATCTTTCGGGCACCGTCCAGGTCCTGGTCTGGCCCAATGCCTACAAGCGGAACAGCCAGTTGATGGAAGACGATGTGCCGGTCTTGGTTCGAGGACGCTGTGAACTGGATGCCAAAGGGGAGATTCGTCTGCTCTGCTCGCAACTTTTCCACTTGGACACCCTTTGGGATACGGTCGTTCAGAAAGCGAGAATTCGAATCTCACTTCCCTCCCTGAATTCCGAGAAAGTTTCCCAGCTCCATGCGCTGGTGAGTCATAACCAGGGAACCTGCCCCCTGGAATTTGAACTCCTCCAGCTTAAGGAATACCGTATTCGTGTCATTCCCCAGGAAGATCTTCTGATTAATCCCATCCCCTCCTTTATCCAGGAAGTGGAAAAGCTTTTTGGCGAAAACTCCGTAGCCTTGTATACTTAGACACTTAGGTTCGTTCTGGGAGCGAGATTAAGTACGTGAACACTAAAGTTAAAGAGTTAATTGATCTCAAAGAACGCGTCGAGGAGCTTCCCAAAGAGGCCACGGCGGAAATAGCTACCCTCAAACAACTCATCGCTAAATTGGAGTCCGATCCTATAGGCAAATTGACCGCGTGGGAAAACGTCCAGCTTGCCCGCCACGCGGACCGGCCTTACACTCTCGATTTCATCTCCCGGCTGTTCACATCCTTCCGTCCCATTCAAGGTGACCGCAAATTTCGCGACGACCCGGCCATGATTGGGGGAATGGCTCTGTTTGAGGGTCAACCGGTCATGGTGATTGGCCAGCAGAAGGGCCGCAACACCAAGGAACGTCTCTATCGCAATTATGGAATGGCCAAACCCGAAGGCTATCGCAAAGCCATTCGCTTGATGCGCATGGCGGAGAAATTCAATCGCCCCATCATCACTTTCGTCGATACACCGGGGGCCTATCCCGGAATTGGCGCTGAGGCGAGAGGTCAGGCTGAGGCCATTGCTCGCAATTTGCGAGCAATGGCACGGCTTCGAGTGCCCATTGTGGTGATTGTCCTGGGGGAAGGGGGCAGTGGTGGAGCCCTTGCTCTGAGTCTGGGAGATCGAATTTTGATGCTGGAGCACTCGATCTATTCGGTGATCTCTCCGGAAAGCTGCTCGGCCATTCTGTGGAAGGACCAAGACCACGCCAAGGAGGCGGCTGAAGCTCTACGCTTGACGGCCAAGGACATGATGTCCTTCAAGGTCATTGATGAGATCGTTCCGGAACCCCCGGAAGGTTCCCACACCGATTGGGATAAGGCGGCTGCCCTCCTCAAGCCGGTATTGCTGCGCACCTTGGAAGCAATACGCCATCAAAGTGTTGAGGAAATGCTGACGGCACGATTTGAGAAATTCCGCCACATCGGGGAG
>JAZFTY010000361.1:0-12000 GCA_036446935.1 Acidobacteriota bacterium
CTATAATAAACTCATGGCCTGGGTCCGTTTCTGCTCTTTCTGGATTTACCCGTCCCTGGCATGTCTTCTGCTGTTCCTCTCACTTCCACAGGGCACCTCATGGAAGCAGCTCATGTGGCTGATTCCACTGGGTTGGTTCATCTGGAGCCTGCTGGAGTACGCGCTACATCGCTTCTTCTTTCATTGGACTCCTCACCATCGTAGACTGAAACAAATCATACGCTCCCTTCACGTCAGCCATCATGGCGATTCCAGGAATCCAGACAAGATCCTGGTTCGCCCCATTTACAGCCTGACTGTTTCCGCTCTCTTTCTAGCAGGTTTTTCTACGGTAACGGGGAGTTTCTTTACAGCCTCTGCGCTGCTGACCGGTCTTTGGCTGGGGTTTCTCTACTACGAGCTGGTTCACTACAGGCTGCACCTGAGCAAAGCCGACAGCGGTTTGCTAGGGTACCAACGCCAGGGGCATTTCTATCATCACTTCGTGGATCCGAACCATTGCTTTGGCGTCACTTCGCCCTTATGGGACCTGGTTTTTGGCACCTATCGGCGCGTCAGCGGGGGAAAGCCCTAACCCCCTGACCAGCTGGTTAGGCGGTCAGGCGGTTAGGTGGTCAGGCGGTCAGGTGGTCAGGAATTCAGCCGGTCAGCCGGCTGCCCTTCTCCCGCAGGGCCCGCACCGCCTCCGGCAAGACAACAGTAGCATCACCCTCGATGCGAAGATCGGAAAGCTGGTCGTGTGCAGTCGGACCCTGATTGACAATGACGTACACTGCTCCATGTTCCTTGGCCGATCGAGGCACGGAAGCGGCGGGTTCCACTTCGAGGGTGGATCCAACAGCGATCACCAGATCGGCGCGAGAAGCAGCAAGAAAGGCCTCCCTCAATTTATCCTGTGGCATCGCCTGACCGAACGAGACAGTGGCTGGCTTGAGGAATCCCTTACAGGAACACAGTGGGGGCTCACCGGTGCGTTCAAACTCCTTAAAGACGGGGTCTGGTTCGCAAAGCTGGCCACAGGTCTGGCATTCGATCTTCCGATTGGTGCCGTGCAGCTCGATCACTCTGTCCTCAGGGTGTCCGGCGAGCTGGTGCAATCCGTCAATATTCTGGGTCGCCAGCGAATCCAGGCGCCCGATCTGTTCCAGCTCATACAGTGCCCGGTGGGCTGGATTGGGTTGAGCGTCACGAATCTCATCCCAACCCTGAAGTTTGAACTTCCAGTGGCGGACACGCGCCTCGTGCGAGTTCATGAAGTCATCGTAGTAGACGGGTCGCCATTTTTTCCACAGGCCCTGAGGACCTCGAAAATCGGGGATACCCGAAGCGGTCGAGATGCCTGCACCGGTGAAGGCGAAGACTCGATGGGCCTTGGACAAGAAGGCAGCCAGTTGAAGGGATGGGGTTCGGTGTTCTATCTTCCGTCCTCGGGTTGGGCACTGCGCAGCACGATCACAGGTCTGACCTGATTGGCTGGGCCTGATTGCCCAATGGCCAGCAGCTTCTGTTGGTGAAAGAGCCGGAAAAAATTGTCCTGGGCGGTACCACTCCTGGAGAATCCGTTTCCATGTCGTACTCCAACCGCCTCCAGCTCATCAAGATCGATGCGGGTGAGTTCGGGTAAAAGCTCCTCCATGGGGTAAAGATTCTCTTGCCACTGATTTTCAATCCCTTCCAAGGGCAGAGCCTGAGAAAGATCAAAGCAACCACTGCGGGTACGCTGTAACTTTCGAAGGTAGGCTCCACAACCGAGGGCTTCTCCTATATCGTCGGCAAGGGTCCGAATGTAGGTGCCGGAGGAGCAGCAAACCAATAAGTTCCAGATCTCTCTTTCTTGTCTGAGCAACTCGAGCCGATGAATCGTAACCTGTCGCCACGGACGCTCCACCTCTCGCCCTTGCCGAGCCAGCTGGTAAAGCTTTTTTCCGCCCACCTTCACAGCTGAAAACATGGGAGGCTGCTGCCGGATCTCTCCGGTGAATTTACTCAGTACCTCCTCTGCCTGCTGAGGGGAAATCTCAGGTACAGGACTCTCTTGCAGAACCTCACCCTCTCCATCCAAGGTGTCCGTCCTTTGTCCGAGCTGGAATTCGGCAAGATACTCCTTGTCACTGGACTGGAAGAAACGGGTCAAACGAGTAGCTGGTCCCAGGAGAAGGGGCAATACACCACTGGCCAGGGGGTCAAGAGTTCCCGTGTGGCCGACCTTGGTCCTTGTAAGGGCCCGGACTCTTGCCACGATATCATGAGATGTTGGACCTGAGGGTTTGTTGACAACTAGCGCACCACAGAGAGGATTGTGGTTCATTTGGTCAATGGTTTGCTGGTCTGGCCTGCTACTTCAAGTGGCGGCTCGTGATTCGCATCCACCAGTTTCTCTAATTCCGACACCACCTTCTCGACAACCTCTTGAAAGCTACCTTCAACGGCAAGGCCTGCCGCGTTCTTGTGGCCACCACCGCCAAAGTGTGCCGCTACGGTACTCACATCATAGTGGTTCTTCGATCTCAAGCTGACACGATAGCGCCCCTGTGCCTCTTCACGAAAAAAGGCAGCCAGATCAATCCCTTCCATAGAGAGGGGATAGTCGACGATGCCTTCCATATCGTTCGCAGAAGCTCCCGTCTTCTCTAACATTTCCTGAGTGAGGGTGATGGAGGCGATCTTGGAAGAGTGGATCTGCAACGTATTCAGGAGCATTCCCAGGATCTGAAGCCGAGCATAGGGCCGAGTCATGTAAACGGCCTGAGAAATCGCTGAGGGAGAGGCTCCATGGTTGACGAGGTCACCCGTGATGAGAAAGGTTTTCGCTCGGGTATTGGAATACTGAAAGGAACCGGTGTCCGTAAAAATAGCAACGTAGAGGTTGGTAGCGATCTCTGGTGTCAGCTGGACCTGGAGAGGCTGAGCAAGCTCATAGATCATCTCTCCCACGGCGGCGGCCGAATCATCCAGCCAGTTGAGATCTCCAAAGGGTTCCGTCTTGGGATGGTGGTCAATGTTGATGACGAAGTACTGATCAAGGCCTTGAAGATTGGACCGCTGCAGGTCATTGCACTCCAGGAGGAACAGCCCATCGTAGTTCCCTTCAACCTTATGGGTAACCTGAATCCTTTCGATTCCGGGAAGAGACTGATAGGGACGTGGGTGAGGATCTGCATTAAAAATATGGGCGGTTTTACCCAGCTTTTCCAGCATCAGAGCCAGTCCCAGCTCCGAGCCGATCGCATCTCCGTCGGGGCGGGCATGCGAGGTAATCACAAACCGATCGTGATCTTTAATAAACTGGATTATGTCGTCCAAAGCCTTCACTCGTACTCAAAGATATCGACGTCGTATCTGAGCAAGTCTCCACCGAGGATTCGCTCACTTTCCTGTATGAACTTCGCTGACAATCCTTCCAACACTATCCGATTTGGCCCAATGGCCACCGCTCCCACCCGCGCCCGCTGCCACAGCTCCTGATGTTCAATCTCGGAAACCGAGAAATTGAAGCGAGAGCGCAGACGATCAACCACCTTCCGAAGGACACTCCGTTTCTCCTTCAGGGAGTGGCTGTGAGGAAGGTGGATTTCCAAAGAGCAAAAAACAATGGGCATAAACTCCTTATCTATACTAACCCTTTTTTTAGCCCTACATCTAATGGAAACCCAGGAAAACACGTTTTTTGGCCCGGCCGATGCCTAGCCCGGATCATGCATAAATTCTCTACTGCATCACCGAAATCACTCGGCCTGACTGTGCGACCCGCAAAGCGGGTGCCCACTCCGTCGGCCTCCTCAGCGTACCCTACAGTACGCTTGCGGGGGCCCTCGGTCGCGCGGTGGCGCAACGCACTCAGGTCGGCGCTTGCGGCGCTTCGTGACAAGAACCTATGCATAATCCGGGCTAGGTTCTTGTCACGAAGCAACGTAGGGGCGAGCCGGTGGCTCGCCCGAACAGTTAGGATGGCAACACCGAAGCCACACTGGTAAAGATGTGCCGCCCATGCGGTTCGGGTCAGCCACCGGCTGACCCCTACGGGTACTTTTGGTGTCTCGCTTCATAGAAGGGCAACGTTTGTATTTATGGAAGGAGACACTTAGAATCAGAATCCAATCATGAAGGCTATTCGTGTGCACAAACTCGGGGGTCCTGAAGCTCTTTCTTACGAGGATGTTCCAGCGCCCCAGCCAAGCCAGGATGAAGCCCTGGTTCAGGTTGAGGCCATTGGCCTGAATTTCATTGACATCTATTATCGAGAAGGGCTTTATCCGGAGACTCTTCCTTTCACGCCCGGATTGGAAGCGGCAGGGACCGTTCGCGCTGTGGGTTCCCAGGTGACTGAAGTTCAGGTAGGGGACCGCGTTGCTTATTCATCGGCAATGGGAGCTTACGCACAACAGGCATCGGTGCCCGCCTGGAAGCTTGTTCCTGTGCCCCGGGATGTCGATTTTCCAACGGCCGCCGCCGTGATGCTCCAGGGGATAACCGCACACTACCTGAGCCACTCCACTTTCCGGCTGGAGCCCGGCCAGACGGCACTCGTACATGCAGCCGCAGGAGGAGTCGGCCTGCTGTTGGTACAGCTGGCCAAGATGCGTGGCGCACAGGTGGTGGGAACGGTGTCCACCCAGGCAAAAGCCGAGCTTGCTGAACAGGCTGGGGCCGATCACGTCATCGTGTATACCGAGAAAGATTTCGAAGCCGAGGTTCATCGACTCACCGAGAATGCGGGAGTGGATGTCGTCTACGATTCTGTAGGGAAAAGGACTTTTGAAAAGAGCTTAAACTGTTTGAAGTCCCGTGGATATCTAGTTCTTTTCGGGCAATCCAGTGGGCCTGTCGACCCCATAGATCCTCAGCTCTTAAATACCAAAGGCTCTCTTTTTCTGACTCGCCCAAGCTTGTTCCATCATATTTCTTCTCGAGAGGCTTTGTTGGAGCGAGCAGAGGCGGTTTTGAAATGGGTGTCCAGTGGAGACCTCAAAGTGCACGTCAGTGAGACTTTCCCGCTTTCTGAAGCCTCCCAGGCCCACCGGGCACTAGAAGAACGAAAGACCACCGGGAAAGTCTTACTTGTACCTTAGGAAAGTTTGGGGCCAGTCCCCAGATTCTCCTACAGTTCCGGTGCGATCTCTTCTTGGGTAAAGGCCTCGATGACATCACCGACTTTAATGTCGTTGAAATTGGCGATGGAGAGACCACATTCGTATCCCTCTTTGACTTCATTCACATCATCCTTGAAGCGGCGCAGTGAATCGAGTTCACCGGTGTAAATAACCACGTTGTCGCGGAGGAGCCGAACTTCAAAATTCCGCTTGAACAGGCCGCTCTTAACATAGCTACCTGCAATGGTTCCGAATTTTGGCACTCGGAAGGTATCGCGAACCTCTGCCCGCCCCATCTCCTTTTCTCTAAATGTCGGTTCCAGAAGCCCGACCATGGCCTGTGTGATCTCCTCCGAGGCCTCGTAAATCACGGTGTGCAGCCTGATATCCACCTGTTCCCGGTCGGCAAGTTCCCGGGCCGTTCGTTCGGGACGGACGTTAAATCCAACGATAACGGCATTGGAGGCAGAGGACAGCAAAACATCTGACTCTGAAACAGCCCCCACACCACTGTGAATAACCTTGATCTGAACCTTTTCAGTACTCAGTTTCTCTAGTGTATCCTCCATAACTTCAACGGATCCCTGAGCATCAGCCTTGAGCACGATGCGAAGTTCCTTAACTGCCCCCCCCTGCATTTGAGCAAAGAGGTCATCCAGATTGACCTTGCCAGTCACGGCAAGTTCCCGTTCTCGAAGCTGCTCTTGCCGATATTCGCCGATCTCCCGAGCCTTGGCGGCGCCTTCGACAACCTGGAAAGAATCACCGGCCCGCGGCAGCGTCTGAAATCCCAGGATCTCCACCGCGCTTCCGGGTCCGGTCTCTGCACAAGGATTTCGGCGGTCATCGAACATGGCCCGAACTTTTCCGAAAGCCGCTCCAGCAATAAACGAATCTCCCACTCGGAGAGTTCCACCTTGCACCAGAATACTAGTGACTGCACCGCGGCCTTTCTCGAGCCTGGCTTCCAAAACGACCCCTGACGCCGCTCGTTTGGAATTGGCTTTCAGCTCCAAGAGATCAGCGGATAACAAGATCATCTCAAGCAACAAGTCGAGATTGGTCTTGTCCTTCGCGGACACTTCCACCATGACCGTGTCGCCACCCCAATCTTCTGCCACTAATTCATGCGCGGTCAGCTCTTTCCGAACCTTATCGGGCTGGCTATCCGCTTTATCGACTTTATTGATGGCAACAATGATGGGAACCTCAGCGGCTCGGGCGTGATCGATCGCTTCCACGGTCTGTGGCATCACCCCATCATCGGCAGCGACAACCAGGACCACCAAGTCGGTCAAGTTAGCTCCACGAGCCCGCATTCGGGTGAAGGCCGCGTGGCCTGGAGTATCAATAAAGACAATTCTACGACCCTTCACGTCAACATGATAAGCACCGATATGCTGGGTGATCCCTCCTGCCTCGCCCGCCGCCACTTTGGTGTTCCGAAGCGAATCCAGAAGGGAAGTCTTGCCGTGATCGACGTGACCCATCACCGTCACTACAGGGGGTCGCACCGTCAAGTCCTGGGGAAGATCCTCGACCTGTTCTTCCTTAACCGCCGCCTCCTCAAAGGAAACAAAATGGGGAACCACGTCGTGAAGTTCACAGATCTCCTGGACCACTTTCTGATCCAGGACTTGGTTGATGGTGGCCATCGCACCTTTGGAGAAGAGCTCCTTGATCAGCTCGTTGCTTTTGATCTGAAGTCTTTCGCCCAGTTCCTTGACCGTTATCTTCTCGGAAAAGGTCACTTCTCGAGGCCCGCTCACTTCCACCGGTTCAGGGACTTCCGCTACCGGTGCTGTTCCCGGTTCTTCCACCACCTCGGCATCACCGACCGGTTCAGCCACAGGCTCCAGCGTCTTCTCTGCCGCCTTTTCATCGAGTGCTGAGGCCTCCGTGGCTTCCTTCTTCGCCTTTTCCTCTAATAGCTGCAACTCCTGGCGGGCTTTGCGAACAGCCTCTCGCTCAGTCCTCTGAGTGATCTTCTCCAGCTCTGCCCGAGTGGGTTCGTGCATTGCCTTTTCCAGCGCCTCGGCAGAAAGCTGAGCTTCCACTTTTTCAATGATGGGTTCATCGTCAATAGTAACTTCTGTTCTCAGGGGGGTCTCCTCATCGACGATTTCAACCTTCCGGTAATTCCCCTTCCCCTTGCGGGGCTTCAGAGACCCTGCCAAAGGGCTTGAGACCTCTTCCTCTTCAACCTTTTCAGCTCCTTTGCGGGTTTTTTTCCCCAGCTGCTTGATGCTCTTGCGGGACTTCGAGGAGGCAACCTTCTTCTTCTCTTTCTTTGCACTCCTCTCCTTCTTTTCCCTGACCCTTTCCTCTTCCTGCTGTTCCAACTCCACCATGAGTTGCAGGCGACGGCGGATACGATCGGCGATGTCGTGATCCACCGGTGTATCCGGTGAAGGGACCCAGACCCCCACCTTTTTAAGTTCGGATATCACCACCGCATTTCTCATTTCAAATTCGGAGGCGAGATCGCTGACTTTGATTTGTTGCATTTCGTAGTCTTGGTAAATCTTCCTTAAGTCGTTTTTTCAGGTTCCTCTTCTGAATCAGCTTCCGGTCCCAGAACTTCTTCCCCAGAGGCTGCTTCTTCGGTCTGATCCTCTTCCTGAACGGTTTCTACTTCCGGCAGGGATTCCGACTCCGAACTGGAGGGGACCCATTCTTTAGCTTGGTCGATCAGCTGTTGAGCGGTCTTTTTTCCAAGTCGAGGAATTTCCGCCAGATCTTCGACCGACTTTGAGGCCAAGTCCTGTATCGACTCAATGCCTGCTTCACGCAATCGACTCAGAGTCTTTTCCCCCACCCCCTTCAGGTTGGAAAGGGTTCCAGCATCCGAAGGGGCGGTCATTTCCTCCAGCTGGCTCAGGATTTCCTGCTTTTTTTCTTCGGCACTCTTGATGTTGATCTCCCAACCCAGCAGCTTTGAGGCGAGACGTACATTCTGGCCCTTTCTTCCGATGGCCAAAGACAGCTGATCCTCCGGAACAATCACCTCCAAAATCTTTCTCTCAGGATCGTGAATCAGGATATTAGAGACTCTTGCCGGATTCAGAGCATTGGTTGTGTAGTCCACAATATCGTCAGAGTATTTAATGATATCGATCTTCTCGCCGCGCAACTCGCGAATCACCGCATTAATACGACTTCCCTTCATGCCCACACAGGCTCCCACGGGATCAACCGCATCATCGTTACTGGCTACGGCCACTTTGGCCCGCTCTCCGCCTTCTCGCACCGCGTTCTTGATCACAACCGTACTGTCATAGACTTCAGGAATTTCCATCTCGAACAGACGGATCAACAAACTTGGGTCACTACGTGACACCACAATTTGAGGTCCTCTCGAAAGCCGGTGAACCTTGATAATGACGGCCCTCACCCGGTCTCCCGGCTTATATTCCTCGTTCTGACATTGTTCGCTATAGGGGAGAACAGCCTCGGTCCGTCCAATATCGAAAATGATGTCTCGACCCTCGCTTCTGCGAACGATGGCGTTGACCAGCTGACCCAGTTGCACGGAAAACTCGTCGAAGATAATTTCGCGCTCAGCCTCACGCACTTTCTGAAAGATCACCTGTTTCGCCGTCTGGGCCGCGATTCGACCGAGCTCCACAGTCGGCTTTGGAATTTCAACGTAATCGTCTAGCTCGAATGTCTCATCGACACCCAATGCTTCCTCGAGCGACATTTCGACAACATCGTCATCGACTTTCTCCACGATCTTTTTTACTGCGAAAACATCAATAGTTCCTGTTTCCGGATCGTAACGAGCCTGCAAATCTTCTTCGGTTTTGAAGTACTTTCTTGCGGCTGCCACCATCGCATCTTCCAGGGCTTCCTGAATAATTTCCTGATTAATACCCTTCTCTCGACTGATCTGCTCGATACTCTGACTTAAAAGATTCGACATTCTTTTTATCTCATCCCAATTTCAAAAGTTTGGAGAGGGTGCTGCCCTTACTTAAATTGATGGACCAGATTTGCCTTTCTTATTTTGCTGAAAGGAATCTGATACGTTTCTCCATCAAAGTCTAACTTGAGAATACCCTCTGAAAAAGTCCGGATCAGCCCGGTGAACTTCCTCCGATCTTCGATCGTCTCGGTGGTAAACAAGCGTATTTCCTTTCCCACAAAGCGCCTGTAATCCGCTTCCTTAAAAAGCGGCCGTTCGATCCCCGGAGAAGAAACCTCCAGTACAAAACGGCTCAGGGTAAAAGTCTCATCATCCAACAAAGCACTCGCCTGCTTACTCACTCGCTCGCAGTCCTTCAGGCCAACGCCGCCCAGCTTGTCGATATAAATTCTCAACACACTGGGGGATCCTTCAGGCCGATACTCGACATGCACCAGTTCCACCCCATCAAGCTCAACCCTATCTCTGAGGAGACCTTCAAGATGAGCCGCCACGTCCATCATATTTTCGCCCTAAAACAAAAGAGTGGGCAAGAAGCCCACTCTGTGGATAGAGTGTTTTCCGACAGAAGTATATGCGACACTTCGAGTTAATTCAACCGTGGCCCGCACTTCTCACACCCAATCTACTGCGGCCGCGGGCACCCAGGCCCGTGGGCTTAAGGTGTCTCGCTCCATAAATACGATATCGTTTGCTGATGGGGCTTGCGAGGGGAGGTCAAGGAGCGAGGAGGAGACGATGCAGGGACATCGGCGGCGACGAGCGACACAGAGATCACCCGCAACCTCCATCAGCCCAAAGGGTGGCGGCGGGACGGCGGCGATTTCTTTGTCTCTCCTCCTCCACGATGTCACTGACATCGCGTCGTCGTCGCTTCGCGAACTCGACGCCGTCGCGCTCGCCACAAACGTCACCGTATTTATGGAGCAAGGCACTTAGCTGTTACGGGTCTTCAGGCGACTTCCCAAGCAGAAGTGTGGATAAGAGAGTTCTGAATGGAGGGCCTCTGAATCGCCACAACTTCATCGAGCCTCGCAAAAAACACGTCCACGATGCGCGGGTCAAATTGCGTACTCCGTCCTTCTCTTAAAAGCCTGTAGGCTTCCTGGGTAGGAAAGGCTTCCCTGTAGGGCCGCTGGGTGGTAATTGCATCAAAGACATCGGCCACCGCACAGATCCGCCCCAAAAGCGGGATATCTTCTCCCTCCAGGCCCTTGGGGTATCCGCTCCCGTCCCATCTCTCGTGGTGGGATAAGGCAATTGTCCGGCCTGCTTGCATGAGTTCTGAGGGAGAACCACTCAGCATGCGCCCACCCATGGTGGTATGTTGCTTCATGATTTCCCATTCATGAGCATCGAGCTTAGCGGGTTTGAGCAGAATAGCATCGGGGATACCGATCTTGCCCACGTCATGCATCTGGCTGCCGTGAAGGACAATATCCACCTCTGCGGGGGATAGGCATAGGCCGCCAGCCAGAATGGCGCTATAGCGACTCATACGCTTAACGTGTAACGCCGTGTCCTTGTCCTTATATGCGGCCACGATCGCCAGCCGCTGAACAGTATCGAAAAAAGCCCGCTCGGTACGCCGATTGGCCTCAACCAGGTCCTCAAACAACTGTCTGTTGGTGAGTGCCACTGCCGCCTGAGAAGCCAAGGAAGCAATCGAGTCCACACTTTGCGGTTCGAAAGAGATCACCTTGTTGCTTTTCGGATCTCTTGCATTGAGGAGTTGCAAAACGCCGATAACGTCATCCTCATGACTTTTCATGGGAATCACGAGCATGGATTGAGAACGATAGCCGGTACGATCATCGTATATTCTTGCACCGGTGAAATCGAAACCCTCCGCCTCGTAGAGGTCTGGGACATTCACGATCTTCTCCGTTAGTGCGACGTAGGAGGAAACATTGGCATGGTTGGGTTGTCCAGTATCGAAAAGAGGCACAGGGGGTAGGGTGATCTCCACTCCAGTGGTTCCGCCCATTCTCATTTTCATGGTGTCGTTCTGCAAAATCTCAAATCGAAGCTGCATCTTCTGCTTGTCGATGAGGTAGAGTGTGCCGCCATCGGCACCTGTAAGGCTTCTCGCCCCATCCACAATAATTTCAAGAAGCTTGTTGATGTCTTTTTCCTTAGACAGGGCGATGCCGACTTGTGCCAGATATTGGAAGTGTCTCGAGTTCATCATGGCTGCCTGATTATGGCTTCTTTCCTTATTATGAATTCTTAAGGATGCCCACTTTGCTTTTCCGCTTTTGGTGACGGTGATCACACATTTTCAAAATTGCTCACGGTGGCTATTAGCCCGGTTTATGTATAGGTTCTCGTCACGAAGCGACGAAAGCGCCGACCTGAGTGCGTTGCGCCACGTGTGAGGGGCACCCGCTTGCGGGTCGGGCCCCGCAGGCGTACTCGCGCAGTACGCCGAGGAGCCCAAGGAAGGGGGTTACCCGCTTGCGGGTCGCGCAGTCAGCGTGGATGATTGCGGCACTGCAGTAGAAAATTTATGCATAATCCCGGTTGATTGCCTTCGCGCCTCCAAAGTTCTAGCATCTAACCCAACACCGCCATGCTTTATCGGATTCGTGCGAAATTCATCGAAGAAAAATTGGCTGAATTCTTGGAAAAGCTGATGGATGGCTCCATTGAGAAGCAAAGACCTGATGGTCAGGAGATTGTGGCCTCGATGAAAAGAGCCAGGATCACTTTCCCGGGTGTGATTGAGTGGGTTGAAACCTGTTATTGCCCAACTCCTCTGGCCCACGAGAGAGAAACAGTCTACGACCACTTCCTCTCAGAGATCCAAACTGAGGAAATCTCTTCAGAAGCGGACATCAGAGGGGAGTCCTTCTGGAACTACCTGGTTGGATGCCGGCGGCGAGCTGGGTGAAAAGGAATCCAAACCGCCTACGGCGGTGTAGTATTCAAGAAACAATAAAGATATAACTGATTATTTATCCATAAGTTAGTGAGATTAAC
>JAZFTY010000362.1:0-3986 GCA_036446935.1 Acidobacteriota bacterium
GATTACCTGATGCGTTGTGGACCAGCGCCAAAGGAAGACGGGAAATATATTCCGTTTTTGAAAGCTCCATCAGTTCTTCATAGATTTCCAACCCTTTATCGCGTTCTCCCATTCGGAAGTAGGTCACCGCCAACCACAGCATTGCTCCCTTGGGATCCTCCGACAGCTCCTTCAACCTTTCGAATGCTGCGATGGCCTCCGAATACATTTCCCGCTCAAGGTAAGTCAGACCCAGATCAAAGTAGGCACCCGCGAACTGCGAGTTGAGTTCAAGGGTGCGCCGACACTGAGCTGTGGCTTCCTCGTATCGACGGGAAAAGTGCAAAATCCGGCCCACGGCTGTGCTGATAATCGGTGAGAGAGGATCCAACTCGTGAGCCCGCTGGATTTCAACAAGGGCCTCGTCGATTCGATTGAGTGTGGCTAAGAGCATGGCATATTGATGGTGGCCGGTGGCGAAACCGTCGTTGAGTTCAATGGCGCGGCGAAATTCTTTCTCGGACTGCTTCCAGTCCCAATCCAATCGGTAGTAGACAAGAGCCAGCGCCACGTGGGCTTCGGCGCACGATTCATCCAGTGCGATGGCTCTGCGCGCAGCATCTTTGGCCTTGGAGTGGGTATCGGAGGGAGCTGTTTCACCCAGAAGTAGCGGGCAATCCAGATTCAACAAAATGTAAGCTTCGGCAAGCCCTGCATGAGGCAGGGCATAGCCATCGTCTTCAGACACCGCCTGCTCTAGACACTCAACGGCCTTGAGAAGACTGGGCTCAGTTCGTAGATTGAGATGATAGCGACCCTTCAAATACAGGTTGTAGGCTTTCAGGTTTTCCGTATAGCGCTTAATCAGGGGCTCCTGTGAGTCCATGTCCAACCGGAGACGCAGCTTGTCGACTATCTTGCGGGCGATATCGTCCTGCAGATCGAAGATATCTTCCATCTCCCGGTCGTAGCGTTCGGACCAGATGTGGTACCCATCGGCTACATTGATGAGCTGAGCGGTAATGCGCAGGCGCTTTCCCGATTTTCGCACACTCCCTTCAAGTACGGTGTCTACCTTCAGTTCCCTTCCGATGTGGGAGATGCTGTCCTGTCCGCCCTTGAAGGTGAAGGCCGATGTCCGGGCGGCCACTCGCAACCCTTTGAGCTGAGTGAGCGCATTGATCAGCTCCTCCGCTAAACCATCACTGAAATATTCGTTCTCGGGATCAGGACTCATATTGACAAAAGGGAGAACGGCAATCGAGGGTTGTGCATTCACAGTTGGTGAGGTGCTACTAGCCAATCTCGAATGAGAGTTTCCACCCTCTTTCAACCGGGTCAAATCGTCCAGCAGATCTTTGGCGGATTGGTAGCGGGCTTTCCGGTCCTTTTCCAGTGCCTTTTGAATGACTCCTCCCAACTCATCCGACAACTTCGGATTCAATTTCTCGGGAGAAACGGGTGCCTCATTGAGAATTTTCTGGAAAACGGCTCCCAGGTCCTGGCCCTGAAAGGGCATGCTGTCGGTAGCCATCTCGTAAAGGAGCACGCCGAAGGAGAAGATGTCGCTTCGGGCATCCAGTTCCTTATCCAGAAGCTGTTCGGGGGACATGTAGTAGGGGGTTCCCACGCCAATACCTGGAGCGGTCAGGGGCCCCTCGACTTGAGTGTCCAATTCCGCTCCAGCGCCGTAGGGGCCCTCCTCAACCAATTTGGCCAAGCCAAAGTCCAGGAGCTTGATGGGACCACTATCGGTGACAAATACATTGTCGGGTTTGATGTCGCGGTGGATGATCCCCCTATCATGGGCGGCCTTCAATGCACTGGAGATCTGAATGCTCCATTCGATGAGATGATCCTTGTCCAGAGGCCCACTTCCAAGATATCTTCTGAGGGTACGGCCTTTGAGAAACTGCATGACGATAAAGGGCTGTCCCTCCTGCTCTCCAATGTCGTGGATGGTACAGATGTTGGGGTGATCGAGTGCCGAGGCTGCGCGAGCCTCCCTCTGAAACCGTTCCAGGGCCTGGCGGTTCTGGGCTAATTCGCCGGGAAGGAACTTCAAAGCCACATTTCGGCGCAGTCGAGTGTCTTGAGCCTTATAGACCACACCCATACCTCCACTACCGAGTTTCTCCAGGATCTTATAGTGTGAGAAGGTCTGACCGATCATTGCGGTATCTCTTCCTGGGCGTCGGTGGAAACATGGACGTTCCCTGCCTGCCCCTTAGCCAGGTTTTTCTCAATACCCTGCATGGCTCCTGGAAGTATTGGTTGTCGTGCTTAGCCCGTGACGTTGTAGAAATTCTTTACTGCAGCGACGATATCATCCGCCCTGTCCTCGTTGCACTCGGTCGGCCTCCTCAACGTACCGTACAGTACGTTTGCGGGGGCCTCCGTCGCGCTCCTTGTCAGGTCGGCGCTTTCGTCGCCTCGTGACAAGAACCTATGCATAATCCGGGCTCTAGCCTCTAAATCCTAGAACTTTAGGGCGTGCAAATCAACTCATCGAGAGAGAAGTCAAGCGGACGGTTACTCTTGGGTTATTAGAGAACGATTGATTATCGGGTGCCGTACCGACTGTTGTCATATGAGCCGGCGTCTGAGGAGACTAATAACCTGAACATGACACATAACCAAGGAGGATTAAGATGAAAAAACTCGTAACCTTAGCTACAACGTTTGCTCTTTCCTTTGGATTGATGGGAGGCATGGTTCGGGCCGATAGCGACGGCGATCAGGATCGATCCAAAACTCGCAGGGTGGCTCGTCATCAACGCGTGGAGCGAGAGAGACTGCAAAGACATCATCGTAAGGAACGACGGCGCGCCAAGGAAAGCGACATCAACCGGCGTCGCGTGGCCAATCATCAGGCCAAGGAGCGCAAGCGGCTTCAGGAACATCAGGATCAGGAACGAAGGCGCCTGAACCAGTAGTTCCGACCCCCTTCCCCACAAGTGGGTGGTCCTCTCGTGGCCACCCACTCCCTTCTTCCTATCCATTGACGCGTTTACGGCTTCTGGCCGTAAGGGGTGTTTTTGAGTTGCCGCTCGGCTTAGTGTCTCACTCCATCAATACGGTGATGTTTGCTGCCGGGGCTTGCGAGGGGAGATCAAGGAGCAAGGAGGAGGAGATGCCGCGACATCGGCGACGACTAGTGACACAGAGATCCCCCGCAACCCCCAGCAGACTAGCCGGGATTATGCATAGGTTTTCGTAACGAAGTGCCGCAGGCGCCCCGATGACAAGGCGTGCGACGAAGGATCCCGCAGGCGTACTCGAGCAGTACGCCGAGGAGTCCAAGGAAGCACAACGCCGTCAGCGTGGATGATTGCGGCACTGCAGTAGACAATTTGTGCATAAACCCGGCTGGAGGGTGGCGGCGGGGCGGCATCAATTTCTTTTTCGCTCCTATTCCACGATGTACACTCGCATCATGTCGTTGTGGCTTCGCGAACTCGACGCTGTCGCCCGCGCCACAAACGTTATCGAATTTATGGAGCGCGACACTTAAACAGCAGCGAGGTAACACCCATGAGCGAAAAAGCGTTAAACCTGCCCGAGGAAGAAACCCAGGATCTCGGTTTCGGCTCAAAAGTCAGCCGTCAGTCCCGGCTTCGCCTATTAAACCAGGACGGCTCCTTTAATGTGAGGAGAGAAGGAGTCTCCGCACTCGAGTCCTTGAGTCTCTACCACTCGATGGTGACCATGGCCTGGCCCAAGTTCTATCTGCGTATTCTGGGGATGTACTTTGCCCTCAACACACTCTTTAGCTTCGGATATATGCTGTGCGGTCCAGGGTCTCTCAACGGAGCGGAAGGAACCACCCTTCTCGCTCGCTTTCAGGACGGGTTCTTCTTCAGCGTTCACACCTTCACCACGGTTGGATACGGTCATCTCACCCCCAATGGAGTGGGCCCCAATCTCCTGGTGACAATCGAAACCTTTGTCGGACTGGTCGGGTTCGCGATGGCAGCAGGACTCATGATCGCCAGGTTTTCACGCCC
>JAZFTY010000363.1:0-2348 GCA_036446935.1 Acidobacteriota bacterium
GGGTCTTGTGCAATACCGTCATGCCCGGTGTTTCATAGACACCCCGGGACTTCATACCCACCATCCGGTTCTCCACCAGATCGACACGCCCCACACCGTTGGCACCGGCAACCCGGTTCAGTTCCTGAAGAATCTCCACCGCCCCCATGGCCTTGTCGTTCACCTTGACGGGAATGCCCGCCTCAAATTCGATGACCATCTCGGTCGGGGCATCGGGGGCCTGCTGTGGGGAAACACTGAGCAGGAAGATGTCTTCGGGAGGAGCTGCCCAGGGATCCTCCAAGATGCCTCCCTCGTAGGAGGTGTGCATGATGTTCTGATCGATGCTGTAGGGCTTCTCCTGGGTGGAGGTGATGGGAATTCCCCAGGTCTGGGCATAGTTGATCAGATCCATGCGTCCGCCGAACTCCCAGCTTCTCCAAGGGGCAATAATCTTCAATTCAGGAGCCAGGGCCTGAAAGGTCAATTCGAACCGAATTTGATCGTTGCCCTTGCCCGTCGAACCGTGAGCAACGGCATCCCCACCCCAATCGGCAGCCACCTTGACCTGCTCGCGGGCAATGGCCGGCCGCGCCAGTGAGGTTCCCATCAGATACTCCCCCTCGTAGAGGGCGTGTGCCTGCATGGCAGGAAAGCAAAATTCCTGGACGAACTCTTCGCGCAGGTCGGAAATGACCACTTTATCGGCGCCCGTTTCGTAGGCCTTTTTTTCAATGGAGGGCAAATCCTCACCCTGGCCCACATCGGCCACGAAGGCCAGAATGGGACACCCATATTTCTCCTTGAGCCAATGCAGCATGACCGAAGTATCCAGGCCACCTGAATAAGCCAAAACGATTTTCTTTACTTCTGAATCCCTTGCCATAAATCCTTCCTCACCTTACGGGAATCGAATCCTTCCGCCACCACCACCAGGAGGGTATCATCACCCGCTACCGTCCCTAAAATCCCGGACAAGCGCAGGGAGTCCACCCGGTAAGCCACAGCCTGAGCCATTCCCGGGTCGGTGTGCAGAACCAGCAGATTCCCACTGATGTCGCAGCTGGCAATCTGAAAGCCGGGAATTTCTTCCATAATCGCATATTTATATTCACCATCTTCGCCGGTCGCCTTGACCACATGCAGTTCCTTCAGGTCCCGGGAAAGAGTGGCCTGTGTAACTTCGAAGCCATTTGTTTCCAGCATTTTGCGTAGATGTCCCTGGCTGGAAAGATTCGTTCGTTCGACCAACTCGAGGATGGCCTGGTGGCGCTTCTCCTTTTCTCTATACACAAACTATGTATATTTATACATTTTGTAGTCAAAGTCAAGCTAGCGCCGGCCAAAGGCCGGAAATCCAAAATTCCAAATCTCAAATTCCAAACAAATTCCAAATACTAAATCCCAAATTCTAAACCTGACCTGAAATCTGGAACGCGCGCGAAGCGAGTGTTTAGGCAATCTGTCGGAAGGTCTGGTAGAGGGTGTCGCGCTGGGCAGGGGTAAAACCCGCTTCTTCGATCACGGTAAGGAGGTTCTCTCGAGTGGCGGTATTGTGGGCGCCTGCCGTGCTCATGACATTTTCTTCAATCATGATGCTGCCCACATCGTTGGCTCCAAAGTGAAGCGCTATCTGGGCAACCGACAGACCCTGGGTGAGCCAGGAGACTTGGAGGTTGCGGAAATTATCCAGGTAGATGCGGCTGACCGCCAAAAGGGTGAGGTATTCCACCGGGCCCACCCTCCTGCTGACGGAAGCCTGCATGGGAGTTCCCTCAAGCTGGACATTCCAGGGAATGAAGGCCACAAATCCACCCGTCTCATCCTGCAGTCTGCGCAACCGGTCCAGATGGTCGATGCGCTCTTCAAGGGTCTCCCCTCCCCCGATCATCATGGTTGCCGTGGTGAGCAGCCCTTCTTCGTGAGCAATGCGCATGACTTCCATCCACTGATCAGCGGTGCACTTGCCGGGGCTGATCTCCTTGCGCATTCTTTCGGTCAGAATTTCGGCACCTCCGCCCGGGATGGAAACCAGACCAGCCGTCTTGAGACGGCGAATCGCGTCTCGAATACTGATCTTGCTCAAACGGGCCAGGACCACCACTTCCGGCGGTGAGAAGCAGTGCAGGTGGATGGGGTAGCGTTCCCGGATGGAACTGAGCAGATTTTCATAGTAATCAATCTTCAGGTCGGGGTGCATCCCTCCCTGCATCAGGATTCCCGTACCCCCCAGTTCAAGGGTCTCTTCGATCTTCTTGAAGATCGCTTCCAAAGAGAGGATGTAACCCCCTTCCGCTCCTGGTTTCCGATAGAAATTGCAGAAAGTGCAGCGGGCCACGCAGACGTTGGTGTAGCTGATATTGCGATCG
>JAZFTY010000364.1:0-4241 GCA_036446935.1 Acidobacteriota bacterium
CCCGAGAGCGGGACCTTCAAGCTCCTGGCCTCGGCAGGAGGACTCTACGGTACGGCCCTTCAGTAATATGGTTTTTCCTCACGGAGTAGGATGCTGATGAAACGAGACATTTCGCTTATGAGAAACATTTGGACCCTCGCAGCTACCGGGATGGTTGTGGGAATTTTATCGACTTGGGCCTCAGGGACTCCCCAGTCCGAAAAACTTCCAGACGGCCGCGGTGGAGAGTTTGATGTGACCCGCCACAATATTCCCTTGGATCAGATTCGAGGAGGTGGCCCGCCTAAGGATGGGATCCCTTCCTTAACCAACCCTCAGTTTGTTTCGGCCCAGCAGGGAGACAAGTTTCTGATGTCCTGGGATCGTGTTCTCGGTGTTGAGTACAACGGCGTGGCTAAGGCCTACCCGATCAAGATCTTGAATTGGCATGAGGTGGTGAATGACAGCATCGGCGATAAGCCGATTGCTGTGTCCTGGTGACCGTTGACTGGTTCGGGCGTAGGTTACGACCCGATTATCGAGGGAAAGCGGTACACTTTTGGGGTCTCAGGCAAGCTCTACAAATCCAACGTGCTGCTTTACGATCACCAAACGGAAAGTCTCTGGTCCCAGATTTTAACCGAGGCGGTGACCGGACCTAAGACGGGAACTACCTTGAAGACCTTTCCGATGGTTGAAACTACCTGGAGGAGCTGGAAGAAAGAGCATCCGGATACGCTGGTTCTGAGCCTGAATACCGGGTATTCCCGCGACTACAACCGAGATCCTTACGGAATCAATGCAGAGAGAGCGCTGGGGGTCATCTCCAAGGGAGAAAGAAAAGCCTACTCCTTCAAAGAGCTGAAAAAGGTCAAGCGTTTTCCGATCCGAGATCAGTTGGGGAACGAGATCGTGCTTGTTCACTTTGAGAGAGAGACCGAAAAGGCCTGGGCCACAGACGAAGCCGGTGAGTACGTGGAATCTTTCCTCACTTACCTCCGAGCCTGGAAGAGCTTTTATCCCGACTCCAAGGAATTCACAGCTCAGTAAGTCACTTCATAAAGATCCCACCCACTTTTCGAAAATTCAGCCGCTTCTTCAGCCCTTCTAGGGATCCATAGATTTCCACGCAGGCGATGCGTGGTAAACTTCTATAAGGAGAGAGTTGAGCGCACGACCCAGTTCCTATTGGGTGAGTGCCTTTTCGCAAAGGAGTCACGATGCCCTCTGATACCCTGACCATCACCGATAATCGAAATGGCAAGAGTTACGAAGTTCCCATTGAGGATGGGACGATCCGCGCCATGGATCTGCGTCAGATCAAGATTTCTGATGACGACTTCGGACTGATGAGTTACGACCCTGCGTTTCTGAACACCGCTTCTTGCAGAAGCAAGATCACCTTCATCGATGGAGAAAAAGGGATCTTGCGTTATCGGGGCTACCCCATTGAGGAACTGGCGGAGAAAACGACGTTTTTAGAGGTTGCCTATCTTCTCCTGAACGGTGAACTTCCTACTGAAGAGGAATTCAAAGGATGGCGCCAGGATATCGTTGTTCACACCATGGTTCACGAGAACATCAAGCACTTCATGGACGAGTTTCACCATGATGCCCATCCCATGGGAATACTCCTGAGCACGGTCGGCGCTCTGTCCACCTTTTATCCCAATGCACCCAACGTTTCTGATCCGGTGAATCGCAGATTACAGATGGTCCGTCTCATTGCCAAGATGCCTACCCTGGCCGCTTTCGCTTACCGTCACCGGATGGGAATGCCCTATAGCTACCCGGACAACAACCTCAGCTTTACGGGGAATTTACTCAGTATGATGTTCAAGATGGCGGAGCCGAAGTACGAGGTGGATCCGGTCCTCGAGAAAGCTCTGAATCTATTGTTTATCCTGCACGCAGATCATGAGCAAAACTGTAGTACCAGCGCCATGCGCTCGGTGGGAAGCTCAAGAACCGACCCTTACTCTGCTGCCGCTGCCGCCATTGGAGCCCTTTACGGCCCTCTGCACGGCGGGGCCAGTGAGGCCGTCCTGCGCATGCTTAGAAATATCGGCAGCCCGGATCGCATTCCCCACCTCATCGAGCGGGTCAAAGCGGGTGAAGCAAAGTTGATGGGTTTCGGACATCGTGTCTATAAAAACTACGATCCCCGGGCACGAATCATCAAGGAGATGGCCGATAAGGTCTTTAAAGTAACCGGCCGCAATCCTCTGCTCGATCTGGCCCTTGAGTTGGAAAGCATTGCCCTGGAAGATGAGTATTTTGTGGAGCGGAAACTGTATCCGAATGTGGACTTTTATTCAGGGCTCATTTACCAATCCATGGGGTTTCCGGGGGACATGTTTCCGGTTCTCTTTGCCCTCGGTCGGACGGTGGGTTGGTTGGCCCAGTGGGAGGAGATGGTTTTAGACTCCGAGCAAAAGATCGCCCGTCCCCGCCAGATTTACACAGGATTTGACTTAAGACACCTGAAGTAAGAAACCACAGACCACATATCGCAGACCGCAGACCACAGATCGCAAGGCTGGGCTGATGCAAGTAACCGACACCCTTTCCATTTCGGAGGAAGAACTCCGGTTCAAGGCTTCCCGCAGCAGTGGACCGGGAGGCCAAAACGTCAACAAACTCAATACTCGGATGACCTTGTTGTTTGATGTGGCAAACTCGCCCAGTTTGTCACAAGAACAGAAGGAGTCTTTTCAGAGACGCCTTGCCACTCGAATCAACCATGAAGGGGTTCTTCGTGTCGTCTGCCAACGACATCGTACTCAGGCAGCCAATAGGCGAGGAGCAACAGAACGCTTTGTGGAGATGTTGGGTGATGCCCTCAAGAACCGTCGGCCCAGAAGGAAAACTCGAATCTCGGCGGCAGTGAAACGCCGCCGCCGTGAGGAAAGGGCACGGCGAAGCCGACTGAAGCGAAGCCGCTCCGAATCAGTGAAGTGGGATGAATGATCCCCCTGCCACGAGTCGGAGTCCCTTGATGTTCCGGGAGATACCCTCAATCGCTGCCCGGTTGCCTTTTTTGTCCTAGACTCCCACGATCCCCTCTTCCTCCTGGACAATCTTCCCATCCCCTGTGTAAGGCCCGGAGAACCACGGGTTCAGTAAACGTGTTGCTCTCGAAGTCGGCTTGCTTGTGTCGAGAGGGGAACCCAAGTGTGTCAGGGATCATGTATACTGTGTGCAATGCACCAGTTAGATCATTCCAGGTTTCAGCTGAGCGGCCTGCGGGGGGACACTGAGAACTAGAAGGTTGGGGAGGAAAGGGATTGCAGGCAAAGTGCTCATCATCACGTTCTTTATTCTCATTATGGCGGCTGCATCTTTGTCGATCGCATGGTGTCCCCTTGGAGGGACCCGGGATTCCGAAACTAATAACATACCTGATCCGTAACGCGAGGAGAACTAACGATCGGTTTTGAAGCTGAGCAATCGTTGCGGATGAAGGGGGTTTGCATATACATGCGTAATTTGGAATAGCGAACGGTTCCTGAGTATGGAGGGGCGAGGTCCGTTAGGTATGGTGTCAGGTCTAGTATGACGCATACCTTACCCGTAACAGAGAGGGGATGGAAGGGGATGGTAATGCTCCAGCGCGATGAAAGCGAGCAGGGGGTTTATCAGGCTGCAAGAGACTGTGGGCACTGTGCTCAGTGTGGTCGAGAACTGAAGCCGCAGGAGTCGGTATGGAGAGAGGTGTTTCACTTCTACAAAAAGCGCAGGATGCAAGGGGGAATGCTCTTTACCATTGCACCCGTGTGTAAAAACTGCCACTTGAAGACCTTCGATTGGTTGCTTCCTGAACCCTGTGAAAAGTGCCAGCGGATGGTCGTGAATCTACCCAGATTCAATCGAGTGCACACTTTCTGTTGCAGGTCGTGTGAAGTCCGTTACTATTCCCACAGGAGAAAGAAAGCCGCAGCACAACAGACGTGTGGTGAGTGTGGTGGAGTTTTCAAGCCGACTCGTTCCGACTCTTTGTATTGCTCGAACGCCTGCAGACAAAGAAGCTATAGAAAAAGAGCCCAAAAGTCTGCATAGCCGGGTTAGGATGCCTTGACGATTGCTGGGGATAATTCACTCGAGTGGGCCAGTTTCGCTTCCAGCTGGTCAACTTGAATTTCCAGCATCCCCTTCCGTTCCTTAAGGGCCTTGATTTCCATCTTCAAGCGGTCGGCTAGCTTTCCCACCGCCGCTCCCGTCAGGATCAGAAAACTGGACCAGGCCAGGATATTCATCCACAG
>JAZFTY010000365.1:0-6142 GCA_036446935.1 Acidobacteriota bacterium
TTCATTGACAAAAACCCTCTCTCTTGCTAGAAGTACAGGTCCTTCACCGTCAACGGGGCCCCATCGTCTAGAGGCCTAGGACGCCGCCCTCTCAAGGCGGTAACGCGGGTTCAAATCCCGCTGGGGCTACCAGCTAACGTAATTTAGGTCAATCACTTAGCTGGATTTACAAGATGATCGTAGGAGCCCAAAAAGAAATTGGTGGCCAATTGGAACCAACATCGTTGGGTTCCTCACCTAACGATTTGGGGAGGAGTGGTGGTAGGAAAATCCACTAGGTTAGAGCACGCCACTCCCGCAGGAATGATCCTAGGGGCGAGCGCGATCGAGGTAAGCGACGCCCATCCGGTTGTCTAGCCTTCCGCAACAATCACTCTATTTCGGCCCAGATTCTTTGCCTCGTAGAGTGCCGCATCGGTGTCCGAGATCAACTCCTTAATGGAGTGATGTCGCTCGGGATGGTAAAAAGCCACCCCTAGGCTTACCGAAACAAATAGATCGGTTTTAGAGTCTTCGTGCGGCAGCTGCATTGCGATCACGTCACGCCGCAATTTCTCCGCCGTCTGAACCACTGCCTGGGGTTCTGAGTCAGAGATGATGATCGCGAATTCCTCGCCCCCATATCGGGTCGGCTGATCACCACCTCGTCGAAACGTTGCCCGGATCGTGTCACTTATGAGCTGCAGGCAGACATCTCCAGCAGGATGCCCATAGCGATCATTGTATTGCTTAAAGTGGTCGATATCGCAGAGAATCAAAGACAACGATGCCGCTTTACGGCGTGCCCGGCGGAATTCCCGGTCCAAGATTTCATCGAAACTCCGCCGGTTTGCAAGCCCCGTGAGCTCGTCCACCCTGGACAGATAATCCAGTTTAGTATTTGCGATACGCAAGTCGGCTTCCGTGCGGCTGAGCCGAGTCACCGCACCGGTCAAGTCGATGGTCCGCTGCCTGACAGCGTGTTCCACCTCGGCTTTCCGCGACAACACGGCTCCAAGGTAGGCAGCCATGACAGAGCTAAGCAAGACACCAATGAGAGCCATCGTTGGATGCAACCAGAAGCGAGAACGCTGTGGATAAGCAGCACCGGGGACAAGAATCATTGACCACGTGCGTCCTGCTACTTGCATGGTTTGTTCATGCGTGTCGGGATGACGACTCCCCAGCATGAGGAGCTCGTTTTCTGGGACCGTTTCACGCCCCCCATTATCTGAATGAAAGGCTAGGAGCTCCGGCGTTTCCCCCTCCGTAATATCGACTAGCAAAAGATCAACATCTCTCGCCGCAAGACGAGCAAGAGCCTGCTCAACAATATCACCGAGCCTAAACACACCAAGAATGAACCCCCGGAGATGTTTTCGCCGAGCCTCGGTCGAGTTTGTTGTGATGCCATGCTCGAACACCGGGAGAAACATGAGCATGCCATACTGCGACCCCGTTTCTTGAACGAGCGTGATACGAGCCGAAGCGACGAGCTGTGAGGTGTCGCGAGACCGGTTGAGTGCATCCAGTCGTTCTGGATCCGATGCCAAGTCAAAGCCGAATGCAGCCTCGTTGCCCTGAAATGGTTCAACAAAATACACGGGGAAATGATCTCCCGCCGGGATCACGGGTGACATAAGACCCTGCTTGTCGCGTCGGGTAATCTGAAATCCCTGATAGGTCTTCTGTGTACGAGCCTCGAAGGCCGGCACATCATCCGCAGGGACACGAGGGATCCATTCCAATGCCTGGATGCCGTGAATCCGCTGCATGAGTGGTTTCGTCAGAAGATAGAACTGCTCGCGGCTAACCTGGTTCTCGTTCGCTCGGTAGAATCCATGGAGAGCGGCAAGGGCATCTTCGTATTGGCGGAGGTGATCATTAAGGGAGCGAAAGCGCTCGTCAGCGAAATGTCCCAACTCCTCTGAACGCAGATCAGCTTCATACTTTTCAACCAGCAAGATCATGCCTACTGTGAGCACGATGCCCATGACAAAGACCAGGATGGCGGGAAGCAGTTGAGTGGTTCGACGGTAGATACTGTTAAATGTTGGCGATGGGCGTCGCATGCTCGTAGACATCTTGATGCGGTATTGTGAACTGCGTTTCCACCCTCAACTCATTATACAATAAGTCAATAACTTGAAGATTTTGAAACAAGAGGAACAACCAGACTGGAGCCAACATCGTTGGGTTCCTCACCCAAAGGTCTCAGGGCTGCATTCCATCAGTGGGCCAAAGTGTTCTTCTCGATCATCTACACCTCCTGGGGTCTTCGCAGCCGACGAACGATCCATAGACCTCCACCCATCAACCCGGCCAGGACCAGGACTGCCAGATAATCAACAACCGGGATGCGGGCGATCTCAGTGATACGACTCCAGCCGAGTTGGCTGTAAACTGCCACCACTGCTCCGAAATATACTGCCAAGACCACGAGTTTTGCCCAAAGCTTCAGACCCACACCGTGCATCTGGGTGATGACGAAGACTCCACCGAACCCGAAGAAGAACATAGGCCATAAACCGTCGTGCAGGGCGTAAGCAACCATGCTTCCATGCACCAGCACAATGACCTCCATCGTTAACGTCCACCAGCGATTCGTGTGCACTCGTGTGTACATCAGGCTTCCCTGCAGCAGCAGCAAGAACATATATAGAAAGCCCATGAGGTGGCCGGGCGTGGAAACCAGCGGGTGGAACCAGAAGGTGTAGATCGTAGCCCAGGCGAAGAAATAGCCGTGGTAGGTCCGCGCCCAGCGCACAATTTCTTTGCCAATCGGGAGCTTTTTGCCGAAAAACATCCCTCTGCGATTGTTTTCCATGAGTAGTACCCACACCAAGAGTACGATCACCGAGTTCTGGGAGCTGAAAACCGAAACATCCTGGGCTAAGCCGTCGTACCAGATGTGGGTCTGAATGAGATGAAGAACAATGAAGAGTGCCGTCGTGGCAAGAGCCACGAGGTTGATCGGCTTCAGGCCAGTCGAATATTTCCGCACGTACTTCTGGGCGTAGTAGATCAGCCCCCAAAAGGTCAGCTGATGTGCAAGGTACAAACCCCAGGCCGAGAAATGGGTCCAGAAAGTGGGTTCGGGCAGTTTCCAGTAGTACCAGGCATCACCCTGATCCGGGAGGAGCTCGATGGCATCCAGGCGGCTTCCAGCCCATGCGATCAATGCCGTGAAGGCAAGGCTGAACAAGATGCCACCTAAAAGCGTGAGTACATCACGGCGAACC
This sequence comes from Acidobacteriota bacterium, assembly GCA_036446935.1. Taxonomy (GTDB): domain Bacteria; phylum Acidobacteriota; class UBA6911; order RPQK01; family JADFOI01; genus JADFOI01. Next base: position 3,222 of record JAZFTY010000365.1, read on the forward strand.
GTGAGGCGTTGATAAAAGGTGGTTGCAGTCATTTGCCGACCTCTTGCCGCAACGTCCGGGCAGCTCCAAATTGAGCGCGCAGCCAGATGGATGGCAGCCGCATCAACCTCTTGCTTGCGCTCAGGTGTGCGCGATTTGTAAAGGCATCGAAGTCATTCATTCTCTTTGAAGTAGTCGCCTCCCTTGTGGTGAAAGATTGTCTAGAATCAAAGGTGGTGAGTCAACTGTCAAAATTACCGGACTGGTCGTATTTGAGAAAAGAATCGGTGACACGCTCGTAATTGCCAAAACGACTCCTGTAAATCAACAAGTTGCGAGGAGTCTGGTACCGATAGCGCTGCCCCCGGCAGGTCTCGGTCCCGTCAAGACCCAAGTCGTGCATCCTCGGCTTGCCCTTCCTAACTTAATTCGGTGCCAGACCTCCCTTAACTCATTGATTTATGGGGCTAATTCCGGGAACGACGAGCGTGGCACCGATTCTTGTCTGAGAACTGTCACTTGTGACAGTTGCGGGGAACGGACAAGCCAGAGTACTCTCCTTCAAATCGGACCAACAAGTGATCTACTAACGAGACTTATTGAACATGAGAGGGAGGATTTCCATGACCAAGCGAACTCAACGATTTTGGCTCCTGGCGACGGTGGCCATTTTGGCCCTATCCGCCAGTGCTGCAGCGCAGGATCGAACCAACATCCTGGTCGTCTGGGGCGATGACGTCGGCAACACGAACATCAGCGCCAACTCGCACGGCGTGATGGGCTACCGCACTCCCAACATTGACCGCATCGCAGCCGAAGGCATGCGCTTCACCGACTACTATGCCGAGCAATCCTGCACGGCCGGTCGGTCGTCCTTCATTCTCGGCCAGAGCGTCTTCAGAAGCGGCCTTAGCAAGGTCGGTCTCCCCGGCGCCGAGCTGGGATCCCACCCGGATGATCCCACCATCGCGCGCGTGCTCAAAGAGCTGGGTTACATGACGGGGCAGTTCGGCAAGAACCATTTGGGTGATCAGGACAAACACCTGCCCACGGCGCACGGCTTCGACGAGTTCCTCGGCAATCTGTACCACCTCAACGCCGAGGAGGAGCCGGAGAACGAGGACTACCCGGGCGAGATGGTCCTGGCCGACGGCCGGACTTTCCGCGAGGCATTCGGTCCGCGCGGCGTGATCCACTCCTGGGCCAACGGGGATGGCACGCAGCGCATCGAAGACACGGGCCCCCTCACGAAGAAACGTATGGAGACGGTGGATGACGAGACCAGCGATCGCGCGATCGAATGGATCCGCGAGCAGCACGCCGCCGGCAAGCCCTGGTTCTGCTGGTGGAACGGCACGCGCATGCACTTCCGCACCCACGTCAAGGAAGAGCTGCGCGGTATCTCCGGGCAGGATGAGTACTCAGACGGCATGGTCGAGCACGATATGCACATCGGTAAGTTCCTCGATCTTCTCGAGGAACTCGGCATCGTCGACAATACGCTGGTATTCTACTCGACCGACAACGGCGTTCACATGAACACCTGGCCCGACGGTGGAATGACACCCTTCCGCAGCGAAAAGAATACCAACTGGGAAGGCGCCATGCGGGTGCCCGCGTTCGTCCGCTGGCCCGGACACATCGAGGCCGGTTCCGTCACCAACGGGATCTTCCATCACATGGACTGGCTTCCGACCCTTGCGGCAATCGCCGGCGAGCCCGATGTGAAAGAGAAGCTCCTCACCGGGTATGAAGCCGAGGGCAAGACCTACAAGGTCCACCTCGACGGGTACAACCAGCTGCCCCTTCTCACGGGTGAGACGGATGAATCGCCACGCAAGGAGATCTTTTACTTCTCGGATGACGGTGATCTGACGGCGCTGCGGTACGGTGACTGGAAGCTCATTTTCTTAGAGCAAAAGACCGAGGAGACCTTGCGCATTTGGATGGAGCCATTCATTGTGAAGCGCATCCCGCTGATCATCAACCTTCGCCGAGATCCGTACGAGCGAGGAATGAAGACGTCAAACACGTACCTCGACTGGCTGATCGACCGCGCCTACCTGCTGGTACCCGCACAGGCATATGTCGGCCAGTTTCTGGCGACCTTCAAGGACTACCCGCCGCGCATGAAGGCGGCTTCGTTTGGTCTTGATCAGGTCATGGAGGAGCTTCAGAGCCCTGCCTCCAACTAGGGATCAGGGAGTCAGGAGAGGCGGGCCTTCGGGCCCGTCCCTTTCCCTGTTCAAGTAAGGGCGGTCTATACCGAAGAGGGTCCAATGAACCGATATCTGCTTGGGTTATTCTGTTTGGGCTTTGCCGTCGTCTTTGCAGCCTGCGCAACCACTCAGACGAATGATCCTTTGCCGTCACCACGCCTGATCCTGCAGATCACTGTGGATCAGCTGCGTGGAGATCTTCCCACCCGCCATTTTGATCAGTTTGGCGACGGCGGATTTCGCTACCTGTGGGAGCAGGGCGCGGTGTACACGGATGCCTACCATAATCACGCCAACAACGAGACCATCGTTGGCCACACCACTCTGGCCACGGGCGCGACACCGGCGGCACACGGAATGATCGGTAATACCTGGCTCGATCGTGAAACGGGTGAGACCGTCTACAACATTGAAGACGAAAGATACCCGCTGCTTACAGCGGGTGCCGGTGTGGACGAAGAAACGGAGATCGATCCAACGCAACGGGCTGCCCGCAGCCAAGGCCGCTCGCCATCTGCGATTCTGGTGTCTACCTTCAGTGATGAGCTGGCCGCATATACGAGTGGGCAGGCCAAGGTGTTTGCTGTGTCCGTCAAGGATCGCGGCGCTGTTTCGATGGCCGGCCATGCCGGAAAGGCATTTTGGTTTTCAAAAGCCAGCGGACAGTTTGTAACCAGTTCCTATTACTTCGATCGCTATCCCGACTGGGTCAATGAGTGGAAC
>JAZFTY010000366.1:0-2077 GCA_036446935.1 Acidobacteriota bacterium
TTTAGTCGCAATTACATGGCCAAAGAGCGGCCCATGATCCAGGATCGATATGAGAGTCCGGCCGATCTATCGGATCAGGAGAAGATCGACATGGTGGAGGCCTTGCATCAAAAGTTTGCGGGGGCGAGCGGAACCTATAGATTTGAAAACGACACCTTGTTTTTCAATCCTATTGTTTCTGCCACTCCAGGACATGCTGAGCGGCACCCCCGACGCCAATTTGAGTTGAATCAGGAGGGGACTCGATTAAGCTTGAAGGGCACCATGAGCCGGGGACATGGGGTCAGAGAGGTGTGGGAGAAGGTGCAGGATTTTTAATTAAATTCTGATACTGATCGATATGCCGTCCCGGATGGGGATGATGCTAGAGAAGAAGTCAGGGCTTTCAAAAATCAGCCGGTTGTACTCGAGAATGCTGTGGGTGTCTTCATCCGGCTGGGATTCCACAACTTGACCGTGCCAGAGAACGTTGTCAGAGATCAGAAGGCCTCCGCTTCGAAGGCGAGGACCGGCTTTTTTGAAAACTTCCGGATAGTGGGTTTTGCTGACATCATTAAAGATGATGTCGAACTCTCCCTCCAAACCCTCCAGAATTTCCAGGGCGTCGCCCTGATGAAAAGTGGTCCTAGAGGAGATCTCCCCTCGCTGAAACCAGTCTTTGGCTAAAGCGAGATTTTCCTCCTGGAATTCGGTGAGGATGATATCTCCTGAGTCCTCTAGAGCCTTTGCGAACCAATAAGCTGAGTAGCCGAAGCCGGAACCCAGTTCTAGAATTCGCCGGGAACCGCTCAACTTAACGAGCTGATAGAGAAGGCGGCCGACCAGGGGTCCGACGATGGGGAAATCTGTTTCGCCGGCACGAGCCTCCATTTCTGTCAGGATGGGGTCCTCCTGGGGAGTGATGCGGTTGAGATAGTCTTCGATGGGTGCAGCTACGATTTCCATATCCGGTAGGGTGGCATGCCAGCCCGTGCTGCGCAAGCAAGGGGAGTGAGAAGATGGTCAGGAAAACTTGGGCCTAGGGAATCAATCCCTGTTCCTGCCACTGAGCCAACTGTTCCTTTAGCTTTCCGGAAAAGGAACCTTCGGGGCGGATTTCCAGGAGGCTCCGGTACCGGGCAGCGGCCGATGGAAAGTTCCCTTTTTGCGACTCGGCGAAGCCGAGCACGTAATAGACCAATGGATAGGTCTCAGCTTTATTGCTGTCCAGGACTACCATGGCCGACTCTTCGGCGACATTGAATCTCCCCAAGGAGCTGTAGGCTATAGCATTATAGTAGTGGGCTTCGGTGAGGCGAGGGTTCAGCTCAAGAACCTGGGTGGACAAGTCAGAAGCCTCTTTCCACCGCTCTTCCTCTAAAGCCATCAGGGCCAAAGATAAATAGGGGTTAGCGTACTCGGAATCCGCGGCTTTGGCCTCTTGAAAGGCCTCGCCGGCAGCCGGTCGGTCCTGCTGCGCCAAACGCACTTTTCCCAGAAGGTACCAGGCCGAGGCAAACTCAGGATAGATCTCCACCGCCTTGGTTAATTCTTTGCTCGCTTTGGAGAAATTAGGTTTCTCTTTTTGCAGCTCTTTACCGGCTTTTTCCCAAGCCTTGCGGGCATCTTTGGGCGCTGCCAGAGTCTTGAGGCTGACGGTGCCGATTTCAGGGGGTTTCATGCTGTGAAGGATAATCAGACCCACATCGGGGTTATCGAGTGCTCTTCGCCGACCCAGTGAAACCACGTCCGACTGGTACTCGGGTAGTTGGGCTCTCAATTCACAGCTGCTCAGGTCGACCGAACGTGTAGATGCCAAGCCCCCGCCGATACCCGAAGATCCAAACACGCTGGAGCCCCCACTGCCCAGCGCTGAGTAATCTGAAGAGGCAACCGATGCGTCCATGGTGCGGTTTCCCCCTTGGCCCCCGCCGATCTCTATGCTGAAATTACCGCTCTGGGAGATATATTCCTGTCGTACCACTGAGCCCTGGCATATGAGTTCGACTTTGGTCCTTGAGCCCGGTGCCTCGCCATTGTCCAGGAGGACTTTTCCGGTAAGAAACATCGGTCTTGGACGGTCAGCCTGCGACGAAGA
>JAZFTY010000367.1:0-3570 GCA_036446935.1 Acidobacteriota bacterium
GGTAAGTTCATCATCCCTGGTCTGACCGATGCCCATGTCCACTATTATGGTTATGAGGCAGAACTGTACTTAGCCCATGGCGTCACCTCGGCCCTTTTACTGGGAGGGGTTTATGAGTGGGAAATCGCTCAAAGAGAGGCCTCTAACCCCGCCAAGTTCGTGGTCACCCGGTAGAACAAACTTGTGTCCTGCGTACGCTCGGATTCCTCAAACTGTCACTTTTGACAATTGGCGTGTCCTCCAAATATCCTACACCCTGTTTCCATACGACAGCGAGCTTCCTTTGTTCTGCTGGTGGCTATCGTTCTGATCGTGAAGCCTGGTGTATGATTCGGGCAAAATGTTCCGGTCACATTCAAATTTGGGAGAGGTTACATGAAATTCGTCTTTGCTTTGACGTCGATTCTCACGGTTGGTGGGCTGCTGGCTCAAGCCCCGAACCCACTGCGGGGGGAAGCCAGCCAGCCCGTCGAGCCCTATAAGGTCATCGGCAATATCTACTACGTGGGTGCGGTCAACATCTCGTCTCACATCATCGTCACACCAGAAGGACTGATTCTTCTCGATACAGGGACGCAGGAGATGCTGCCGGGCATTCGGACCAACCTGGCAAAGCTGGGTTATACGCTGCAGGATGTCAAGATCATCCTATCAAGTCACGCCCACTGGGACCATGTGGAAGGTCACGCGGCCATCAAGGAACTCAGCGGGGCAACGGTGATGGCGGTCGGTGAGGATGCGGCGGCCATCTCCAGTGGGATCGACAATTCCGCTGCGGGCGCTCAGGGTTGGAATCCTACCGAAGTCGGCCGAGTCCTCGAGGACGGAGACAAAGTCACTCTGGGAGGCGTCACCATGCAGGCCCATTGGACCCCTGGGCACACGAAGGGTTGTACGGCCTGGACGACTACGGTCGAGGAGGACGGTAAGTCCTACTCCGTCGTCTTTGTGGGTGGGACCGGCATCAATCGGGGCGTCAAACTGTTAAACAACAAGCGTCATCCCAGTATTGTCGAGGATTATGCTCGGACGTTTCGCGTTCTCAAGGATCTGCCGGCGGATGTGTTTCTGGCCCAGCACCCCTCCATGTATGGAATGGCGGAGAAGCTGAAGCAACTCAAGGCGGGAGCTACAGCCAATCCCTTCGTCGATCCTGAAGAATACCAGCGATTCCTGGTGGAGGAAGAAGGGAAGTATCTCAAGCAACTCGAAGAGGAAAGGGCGGCACTGCGGTGAAGTGTCGGTCAGGCATCGATGGCTACTGCATGACCTGCAGCGGGTAAGTGCCGAAGGCCAGGCTGCCGGAGAAGACCTGAGCAACCCCTCGTACATTTTCTGCTTCGATCGTGAACTCCAGAGTCAGATTACCTCCGTCATCCGTATAGGGTGGTGTGATCCCCAAGGGGGTCAGGATATCTTCGACCAATTTGAGGTTCACGGCCGATTTTGCTCCCAAGGGTCCCAGAGCGAGAGGTGAGCTCGTCAGCTCTTGAGGAATGCTATCTTTAACGGGGAGTGTGAAAACTCGGACATTCACATTCCCGGAACTTGCCGAGGGATTCCACAGATAGACACGGGAGAGTAAGGCGGCATCGTTGCCGTTTAGAAAGTTGGCCACCAGAACGGTCGGACTTCCGGAGGAGTTGGAAGGGATCTCCTGGAGTGGATAGGTGCCAAAGGCCAGGGCGGAAGAGAAGACCTGGGCGGCACCTCGCGCATCGGCGGCCTGAATCGTAAACTCCAGGGTTAGATTGCCGCCGTCGGTGGTATAGGGTGTTGGGATTCCCAGAGGGATGAGGATATCTTCGACCAACTTGAGGTTGACGGCCGATCTTGCTCCCAGGGTTCCCAGATCCAGCGGTATACCCGTCAGCTCCTGGGCTATGCCGTTGACCAGAGGCAGTGTGAAGACCCGGACCGTGACTTGCCCGGCGTTTGTCGAGGGATTCCAAAGATAGACACGCGAGTTGAAGGCTGCACTGTTGCCGTTTACAAAATTGGCAACCAGAGTGGCGGGCATTGCGGCCCCTTCCGATTGGACTTGATACAGCCTCCCCCCCAGGGTGGTGAAGTAGAGGGCACCATCAATGCCTTGCTCGATATCCACAGGTTGGCTTATGGTGACAAAGTCGGTCGGCCCGGAAATCACGCTATCTCCATCCGGGCTGAGGGTGAAGCGACGAATCCTGCCAGTAAACTCGACAAGGAACAGTTCTCCGTCAAAGGGCATGGCCGATCCCTGGTAGAAGAGAAGATCGGTAGGCACCACGATAGAGGAGAAATTGTGAACAGGGTCGATGTGGTTGGGATCGGCGTTGGGGCCGGTGTCCAAGGGCCATCCATAGTTGCCGCCCTGGACGATTCGATTCAGCTCATCATCCTGTGAAGGTCCGTTTTCGGTCACGTAAAGCCTGCCCGTTCCTGGCTGAAAGGTCAGCCGGAAGGGATGGCGATGACCGAAAGACCAAACCAAATTCCCGAAAGGGTTGTCGGCAGGGACAGAACCGTCCGGGTTGGCTCTCAGTATCTTGCCCCCCAGGATATTGACGTCCTGGGCCCAACTGGAATTTCCAGCCTCTCCAACGGCCATATAGAGCTTTCCATCGAGGCCAAATCCGATCCCGCCGCCATTGTGGTTGACGCCGCGGTGGGGAATGTTGTCAACGATCAGGGTCTGGTTGGTGCCCACATCACCGCTGGTGGTGAAACGCCAGACCCGACTGGTGGTTGAGTTGTGAGTGACGAAAACGTAGACATAGCCGTTTGAAGAAAAATCCGGATCAAGACATAAACCCAAAAGCCCCGACTCGTTATTTCCCGTATACAAGGTTGAGATGATGGCATAGGGGTTACTCAGAATGGAGCCGCTTTTGTAAACCTTGATTTGGCCTGTCTGCTGCTCACCGATGAGAAAACGACCATCGGGAAGAGCCTGCAGGTTAGTGGGTCGTGAGAGTCCCGAAGCAAGCTCGGTCAGGGTGAAGCCCGGAGGGACCTGGCCGTAGCTGGTTCCCGCTAGGGCCAAAGTAACCAGCAGGGCCCACACAAAATGCCCTCTTTTGCGCTGATCCTCCCATGGATTGCGCTTCATTAAGCTCATGATATCAATTAATTTGAACAGCTGTGGATGATTAGTTTAGTGAGGTGTTAATGGGCGCTTCTCTATCCCCCGGACAGGCTCAAGGCCTTGATCAGAGCATCTCCTCTACGTAGTCGCTGGACGACGATATAGAGAAGATTGTGGGCGATACGGGATGAGGTCTCAAAGAGTGATTTCAAGGTGCTTTCGTCCAAGACCAACACGCGGCAATCCTCCTCGGCCACCACATAGGCGGTGGTTGGCTCACCATCGACGACCGAGATTTCACCCACCAACTCTCCAGGTTCCACTTTGGCAATGGGCTGCAAAGAGAGTTCGAGTTGAACACGCAACTGGCCAGATAGGAGTAGATGAATCGAATGGTTGGATTCCCCGGCGGAAAGCACAACCTCGTCTTTTCGGAACTTGGCTAAAGGACAGTTTTCGAGGATACCCTGTACGGATTCCAACTCTACTTCTTTAAACAGAAG
>JAZFTY010000368.1:0-3131 GCA_036446935.1 Acidobacteriota bacterium
AGGACCGGAGAAACCATCCATGTTTTGGATCTTGATTCCTGCTCTCGGTCTGGTGGCCTGGCTGGTCTTCACCTTCAACAAACTGGTGCGCATCCGGAACCAGAGCCGAAATGCCTGGGCGGATATCGACGTGCAGCTGAAGCGCCGCTACGATCTGATTCCCAACCTGGTGGAGACGATCAAGGGTTATGCCGGACACGAGAAGGAGACCTTTGAAGCCGTCGTTGAGGCCCGCAACCGCGCCATGGCGGCTCAGGGACCTGCCCAGAAGGGGCCGGCAGAAGGTCAGTTGGGTCAGGCACTGGGTTCACTCTTTGCCCTGGCCGAGTCCTATCCTGAGCTTCGTGCCGCGGACAACTTTTTACAACTGCAGGGGACTCTCAGTGAGATCGAGGAGGCCCTTCAAAATGCCCGCCGCTACTACAACGCTGTGGTCCGGGACTTGAACACGGCAATCGAGCAATTTCCCTCCAATCTGGTGGCGGGTGTGTTCGGCTTCACACCTGCAGATTTTTTTCGTATTGAGGCAGCCGAGCGGGAGGCTCCCCGCGTCGATTTGGACTCAGAGTGAGAAACACGACTCGACTTCTACTCCTTCGCCTGGCACTTTTATTCATTGCCCTCATTTTTCTGGGCAACCCCTTTACCCACCAACGACTCCTGGCTCGTTCCTTGGTTCACGAGAGTTTTCACGCCGACATCCGCGTTTTTCCAGACGGGGAACTGGAGGTGACCGAAACCATTCGAACCCGGTTCGAGGGTTCCTGGAATGGGCTCTACCGCTTCATCCCCGTTCAGTATGTCACCCCGCAAGGTTTTAGCTACAAGCTTCGATTTGAACTGGAGAGTATCACCGACGAGCTGATGCGCCCTTTACGGTACGAGACCACCTCGGAGAGACATTATCGGAAGTTCACCATCTGGATTCCCGGGGCCCAGGACGCTATCCGCACGGTGGTCATCCGCTATCGTGTGGGATTCGGGCTCCGTTTTCTGGATGACTACGACGAGCTTTACTGGAATGTTACCGGCGATGAGGGCCTGGTTCCCATTGAGCTGGCCAGTGCCCGCATCCAGCTTCCCTCTGAGGTAACGGGCACCCGGGCTGTGGCCTTCACCGGGGCCCACGGTTCTCGGGAATCAGCAGCCCAGGTCCAGGTGGTCGGAGAGACGGTCACCATCCAGGCACTGAGAGAGCTGAACATTCGGGAAGGTCTCACCGTGGCGGTGGCATGGGATACGGGAATCATCCACAGACCCGGCGGGAGTGAGAAAGTGCTCTTCTTCCTCTCCAACAACTGGATCTTTGTCCTGCCTATGCTGGCCTTCTTCTTGATGTACTGGCTTTGGCACACCCGCGGTCGTGATCCTCGACGGCGTCCTATTTCGCCACGGTATGAACCGCCCAAAGGCTTGACTCCCGCCGAGGTGGGAACCTTAGTCGACAACTATCCGGATCTCAGAGACATCACGGCCACGCTGGTCGATCTGGCAGTGAGAGGCTATATGCTTATCGAGGAAAGGGAGACCGATACCTGGTTGGGCTTTTCCTCAAAGACCGAGTACACCTTTACCCTTCTAAAAACGGAAGCGGAATGGGGGGAACTGCTCCCTCACGAGAACAAGCTATTGCGATCAATATTTACCGATGGGAGACTGGGTTCGGTGGATCTGGCTGAGCTGGAGAACGAGTTTTACAAGGAGATTCCCGGCATTCGTGATCGGATCTATGAGAAGCTGGTCAAGCGCAAATTCTATGCCGCTCGTCCCGACAAAGTGAAGCAGCCCTATGTCTTCTTGGCGATCGCAATCCCAAGCGTCTTAATCCTCCTAACCAGGTTTTTTCCCGTCGGCTACTGGCTGGGTCAAACCGAACTGGGACTTATTTTTGCAAGCCTCCTGTGCGGCTTGCCTGTTGCCTTCTTCGGCTGGTTCATGCCCGCCCGCACCCCGCTGGGAGCTCGAACCCTGGAGCGAGTCCTGGGATTTGAAGAGTTCATCAGGCGGGTCGAATCGGATCGCTTCAAACGGATGATCACAGGACCGGAGCAGTTTGAAAAGCTTCTGCCCTTTGCCATGGCTTTGAGCGTTGAAAAAAAATGGGCAGCGGCCTTCAAAGACCTGTATAAAGAGCCACCTGACTGGTACCGTGGCTCAAACCCCACAGGATTTCACGTCGGTTCCTTCGTCTCCAACTTAAGCAACATGTCCACCCAGACGGGTGCCATGATGTCCTCCTCACCCCGCAGCTCTGGCGGTTCCGGTTTTGGAGGAGGGGGGGGCAGTGGAGGCGGCTTTGGTGGGGGCGGCACGGGAGGTTTTTGAGGGAGTCTGGAAGAGGCGGGAAAGATACTTTAGCAATTCCAAACCCGGCTGTTGACCGACTTTCCCCTCCCAGATAGACTACCCTCCAGAAGGCAACTTCCTATTTACATTGAGGAGAGGAACATGAAGGGTTTCAGGGGAATTTGTATCGTATTGCTCGGGCTCGCGATCACTGTGGGTACGGTAGCAGGTCAGGGTATAGACGTTGGAACGCTCGTCTTTCCGACATCTACGAAATCACCCGAAGCGCAGGCACGGTTTCTGCGTGGCGCGGCCATTCTGCACAGCTTTGGATGGAAGCAGGCCATCACCGAATTCCAGGCGGCACAGAAGCTGGACCCGGACTTTGCTATGGCCTACTGGGGTGAGAGTCTCTGCTACAACCATCCGCTCCTCGGTGATCAGGATCTGGATTCGCCTCGTGCGGTGTTGAAACGGCTGGGAGCAACTCCTGGAGAACGGCTTGCGAAAGCGCCCACGGATCGGGAAAAGGGCTTTTTGCAAGCGGTCGAGATTCTGTGGGGCGAAGGAGATATCGCCGAGCGTAAGATCGGCTACATGGAAGCCATGCGCCGTCTCTACGAGAAATACCCCAAAGACGATGAGGTGGCTTCGCACTACGCGCTGGCCACGATTGCCGCAGTTCGCCCCTCCGGTGACACCACCTTTCGGATGTACGTCGAGGCGGGAGCGATCGCCATGGAAGTGTTCGAGAGAAATCCGGATCATCCGGGTGCCGTTCACTACATCATTCATTCTTTCGACGACCCGGTGCACGCGCCGCTGGCGCTTCCCGCCGCCTATCG
>JAZFTY010000369.1:0-4022 GCA_036446935.1 Acidobacteriota bacterium
AGTTCGGGCTGGATCGCCTGGGTGCCGAAGCCTTGCCAGGCTATGGGAGCTTTCGCTTGTTCTGACGCTTGGGACGGGGGCAGGCTGGTGTCCCAGTCGCGTCCCACGAATCGGCAATTGGTCACGCCGTCAGAGTCGTCTGAGGCCAGCCAGCAGATAGGTGCCGTCATCACCTCCGGCTGGATCAGGGCGGAGCGGTCCACCGGCGCATCCTCCGGGATCAAACCCGTGTTGGCGAGGCCGCCCGGAACCAGAACGTTGAGGCTGACCCCGGTTCCTTCCAGTTCCTGAGCCCAGGCACAACTGGCCGCTTCCAGCGCTGCCTTGGACGGTCCGTAGGGGGTGTAGTGGCGCCGAAGCATGGTATCGAGGCTGGTGGTCACATTGACGATTCGTCCCCAACCCTGCTTGATCATGTGAGGCGCAGCTTGCCGTGCCAGCATAAAAGCGCCCTTGAAGTTGACGTCCATCAGGCGCTGCCAGCGTTCGACATCGGCTTCCCAAAAACGCAGGGGGTTGTTCATATGGTCGTGCCGGAGCGTTCGAATAGCGATGCCGGCGTTGTTGACCAAAACGTGGAGGCTGCCGAACTTGGCCAGGGTTTGCTCGAAGATCCTCTCGCTGTCCTCGACAAGTCCGACATCGGCGATGATCGACAGCACCGAGCCCTGTCCGTTGAGTTCGACCGCCTGTTTGGCGATGGGATCAAGGGCTGCTTGATCGATATCGACCAGGGCCAACCGTGCTCCCTTCTCGGCGAGACCGAGAACCATGGCCCTTCCCAGGCCCCCACCGGCGCCCGTGACCATCACCACTTTGCTGCTCAAGTTTTTCTCAGTCATCGGTTCATCCCCGCTTGATCTTACATCGGATCCGGCCAGATACCCATTTCCTGGTAGAAACCGATGGCCCCTGGATGGTACTCGAGTCCCACATCCTTGGACATCCCTTCAGTACTGAACTCCTTCCACAGCGGACCGGTGATCCTCAGACCCTCGGCGTCTTCATACAGGGCCTGCACCACCAGATGGACCCATTCATCAGGAACATTTTTTCCGGCAAAAAGGGTGTAATCGTAGTACATCAGATTGGTGGGAGCCACCAGACCGGTTAACCCGGGAGCAGGGCGCATCAGCTCAAAGGAGGTCCCAGGCACATGTTGATTGAGTGCTTCAAGGGCCTGGGGCGAATCGTCAAAGGAGAGATAACGCACCCCTCCCAGGGCGGCCTCCATCTGCATGGCTCCAGCGTCCCCCAGCGTTACAATGGAAGTCGGGACCTTACGCTGCATGAAAAGTTCCCACATCTGGGCGCGACCGGAAACAGGAACCTGCCGGACGTCCTCATAGCTCAGTTTTCCGGTGGCCAGAAAGCCCTCGAAAAGCACCTTGAACAGGGGAGCGGCCCTGAAGCCCGAGGGCACGGGTTTACCCTTGAGATCGGCCACGGTACGGATATCGGAATCGTCGGGGACCAGTAGGCCGACCCGAAAGGGCATCAGCGTTGCCACCATCCGCAAATTCGGGTTGGGATGGCCTTCAAAAAGAGACGTGCCTTGTACAGCAAAGGTCAACTGAACAATGTTGGACACGCCAAATTCAAGCTGGCCGGCATTGACGGGGGGAATGTATTGTTGGGTACCCGCCATGGGCTGAGTTCGCGCCTGCAAATCACCTTGCGAGGAAACAACCTTGGCAATACCCGCCGAAACCTGACCGGTGGCGCCCCCTTTGGTGGTGCCGATACCTACCGTCTGGGCTGAGTCAGCACAGGAAGCCAGGCAGGTGGCCACAAACACCAGAATGAACTTGAACAGTTGCATGAGGTCCTCCCGTGACCGTGTTTCAGAAGTCAACAAAGAGTATCGAAAGGGGAAAAGCGGGTCAAGGGGGGGAGCAGACCCTGACCGCCTGACCGCGGAAAAGTGAGACATCTGCGTTCGACGCTTCAAAAATTAAACGCATAGGTAAGTTTGGCGATCAAGGCCCGTTCGATAACTTCACCCGTGGTGGAACGCCGCTCATTGTAAATCAGGAAAAAGTCGCTCAAGGGCTTGTGAATCCAATTGAATCGAATGTTGCTGCCGATCTCCTGCAGTTCACTGTTGTACTGAACCAGTGCGTTTAAAAACATCCGGGTACTGAATGAGTATTGAAAGCGCGTGATCACCAAGTCTGTTGAAAAGTCGCCTGTTGGCAGGGTGATGTCATTGTGAGTCCAAGTGACTTCGGATTCGAATCGATACCCTTTGCGAAAGCCGAAGAGGAAGCGATAGGAATCTCGATTGCCATTGAAAAAACCACCCGTAGCCACCCTGGCCTCCCCGCTGAACATACGGCTGCGATCGATGACCACGAGGGCGGAGTACTCCGAAAAGTCATAGTCCCCGGGTGGAATAGCCTCATCCGGCCGAATGACAAAGGGCTCCGTCAGTCGCTCGAAGCGGAAATCCCGGCCCGCTGAAAAACTGCTTCCGTTTTGAAAGTTCACCCCAAAGCGTGTTTCCATCTGCCGGGTCTCCAGTGAACCCGAGGTGTCGGTGATATAGTCGACCCGATTCAAGACTCTGAACTCGCGGATCCAGGGAATTCTCTCCCCGGGTCGAGGAGTCCAGGTGATGCGTCCCCTGCTTTTTTTCATGCCAACGCGAGGAACAAACCCGACCTCGGGATTGAAGTTCTCCCCAACAACCAGGTACTGGCCCTCCAGCACGAACCGTGGATCCGTCCAAGCGGTCAGGAAATTTCCTGCCATGTCCTCGTTCTGCAGGCCAGGAGTTTCCGTCTTGAGGACAAAGGACGTAACATCCAGGTGCTTCAGGAAGTTGAAGTTCCCGTCGATACCGTAGGTGCGATTGTGCTGACCACTCCCCTGATCTTTGTTGACGAAAATCCCTCCCACATCGGAACGTTGCAGGACATCACGACTCACCCGAATCACTGAAAAATTGGTGGAAGGCGTCTCTTCAAAGTCATCGGTCTGCATGGAAAACAGACCCAGTGTGTAAGGACCCGCTCTTCCCGACAAGCGGGCACCTCCCAAGACAGGGATCAGGCGACCTTCTTGAGAGATCCCGATGCGTCGGCTGAAAAAGGCGATCACATCCGAGTCCCTTCTTCGCACTCCTCCAATGCGACGAATACCACCCTGACGCCCAAACTGGAAGATGCTGGCGTTTTCCAGGAAGAACTCCCGCTTTTCGGGGAAAAAGAGACTGAATCGAGTCAGGTTGATTTGCTGATTATCGGCTTCCACCTGGGCGAAATCGGTGTTCAGAGTCAGATCCAGCGTCAACTGGGAACTGACTCCATATTTGACATCAAGGCCCACCTCGGGCTTGAAATCGACGTCATCCCCTTCCAACCGCACCACAGGAGCAGAGAGATAGGGTTTGACCTGCAAGTTCATTCCCTGACCCATTCCACCGATGCCTTCGAGTGTTCCTGCCTCTGAAACCCTCGACATGCCGAAAGGGCGTGGAACGGGAGACCAGTGAGTTTCTTCGTTCTTGCGACGGATGCGTCGAGAGAAGTTCACTCCCCAATTGTGGCTCTCGCCTTTGTTAAATCGTAAGCTCTTGAAAGGAATGGCGATCTCGGTTTGCCATCCAGCCTCTGTAATCTTGCTTTGGACGTGCCAGATCGCATCCCAGTCCCGGTTGTAGCTGCTCCCATCGCTCCCGACCTGGCTGTCGGACTTGGCACCCAGGGGATTGGTGTTGAAAACAAATCCGTTGCGGTTATCGTTAAAGGTGTCCAGGAGGATTCCAAAGCCATCGTCGTCGAATCCGGGAAAATCCCGATTGGCACGATTCACAACCAGACCCTCTGGACCCGCGGAATCAAAGCAATAGACTCCGACATAGAGATTTTCATCATCGTAAAGCAGGCGGACTTCGGTGCGCTCGGTGGTGGGTTCGCCTGTATGGGGATTCTGCTGGATGAAATCAGTGGCAGGCTGCGCCAGTGCCCAGTCCCCTTCGTCCAACTCCCCATCGATGGTGATTGCGGATTCCACGCGCA
>JAZFTY010000370.1:0-5188 GCA_036446935.1 Acidobacteriota bacterium
CAATGGAATCCGCGCCCAGTGCTGACGATATCGTGAAACTCAAAAAGGCAGGGGCTTCCCGCAGAATCATTGAGGCGGTGTTAGCAGCTCCAGTCAGCGGCCCTTCAGTGGCACCCGCCACTGCTTCGCCCAGCCCCTCTCTCCAGCGCCATGGAACACTTCATCGACCATGGCTCCTTCACAGCCGGAAGCCACTTCACCGGAGCCCACTTCGGGTGGACTCGAGAAGGGAGCTTACTCCCACTTTGAGGTGTTTGGCGGCTTTTCCTATTTCCGTGCAGACGATCCTGTGAATGGTTCGTACAATCTGAATGGATGGAATTCAGTTTTTGTACAAAACATCAATCAGCGGATTGGTCTCATTGTCGATGTCTCCGGGCACTACGGTACGCCCGCTTCAGCACCCGTGTTAGACACTCAGCGCAACCACACATTCCTGTTTGGACCGCAGTTTTCCTTTCGGGCCCATCCGCGATTCATTCCATTCGCGCATGGATTGTTCGGTTTTTCTCATGTCAACGTGGGCCTGGCAGGTGTTTTCAACAGTGACATAGGACTGGCCTACGGATTTGGCGGAGGAGTGGATGTAAAGATCTCTGACAAACTCGCCATTAGGGCAGGCCAGATCGATTACCTCAACCTCAGGATTTCTGGAGTCGGAACCAATAATCTCCGGATGTCGTTTGGAATCGTGGCAGGCTTGTAACCCCCCCCCTACCACACCGAAAATCGAGTCACCTTTTATAGGCACCAAGAGGCAGGGTTTTAGGCCTTCCGCCCCCGGAGGGCCTTGCCTCCCTACTTGCAGGAGAAGAAGAGCGGAAATGAGTGGAACCCAATGGTTTTTCGCCGTCCTCCTCGGGTTAGGTCTCCTGTCCTTCTGGTTCACCAGCCTCAGAGAGCAACCGCCTCCACTCGTCACCACACAAACCGATAGCTCGGATACCGTAGAGCCTCAGGAAGAAGAGATCTCACGCCAGGTCATTGAACACTCCGTATTGCGTGACTGGAAGCCGAATGGCGACTACAGAGGCCTTGGGTTGGAAATCCTGGTGAGTGACGAAGCCACGGAGGAGGAGCTGATCGAACTCATCCAGTCACTGGCGGGGAGACGCGAACATGTGAATATCCGAGTCTATAGCTCAAACGAGGCTTATCGCCAGGAGCAACGCCAATCCTATGGCGACGCATACAAACGTGGTTATCTCTTGTTTTTTATCAAGAACCTCACCGGGCGCGGCACCTTTGATGGGTTAAACGAAATCAGGTGGATGCAGGAGACGGGCCATCTCTCCCATAAGCGGGGAGAGAAGATGCGGTTCTAACAGTCCTCAATTTGCGATTGCCTTCGCTTCCCCAAAGGCTTACCATTCCGGCATGAGCCCCCGAATCCGATCGGTTCAGAGCCCCTCATCGGAGCCGTGTCCGAACAACTTGATCGACATTCCAACCCCAAGTGGAGAGATCAAAGAAATTCGTCATCAAGAGGGCCACATCCTGGTTTGCCTGGGTTGCTGCTGCGGCAATACCGAAAAGGGGTTTCCTGCGGTTCCCTTGCAGGCATGGAAGGCTGAATGGAAGGCTCGAGGAATTCGTAAGCGAGTTCACCTCACCATCGCAGGGTGTCTCGGACCTTGTCCTCTGGCCAACGTGGTGCTGGTGGTTTTTCGAGGAGCATGCGTATGGCTCCAGGCCATCGATTCACCTCATCAAGTCCAGCAGATCTACGATTACGTTGAGTCAATGATGTCGGCAGGTCGCTATCTTCCTCTTCCCGACAACCTGGCAGAGTTTCACTTCAGTCGCTACGATTTCGACACTCAGGCCGAAGCCGCCTCCAGGTAATCGTCGAAAAGATCCAGGTAAATAACGTCCTTGGGATTGCCTCGGCTCCCCCAAAGTTCGATGGCTGTAAATCGGACGGAGTAACAGTGCTGAGGCTTGTCTCCCAGTCCATGGGCCACCGCATCGGGAAAGGGATACACTCCATAATCAAAGTGCACCCGGCCCCGACGCCCTCGGACGTATCGAGGACGTCGGGTGTGGCCTCGAGGATGCTCGTTTTTGACCATCACCCGGTCGCCCACCTGAAATCTGGGCGGAACGTCTACCTGCATCCGCTTCGAACGCCCTGTTCGCTGGGTCTCCACTTCCTCGGCTCGTACGGCCTGGAAGCCATCCACTCTGGCGAGCCTCCCCTCCGGGTTCCTTAATTCCTCTTCAGTAACGAACCCATATTTCAGGAGCCTGGTTTCCAGTGAGTGCAACCAGCGCCAGAAGTAGCTCTGGCTCAAGTAATCAGCGGGGGGGATACTCTCCTGTATAAAGCGGCTTTCATCCACAGGACTCCCGGTACGGATCAAAAAAGTAGCGGCTAGGACCTGCTTCTCCCAATCCTCATGGAAAGCTTCGCTGTCCTGGGGCTGAACTTCACCAAACCCATCCATACCCCCCATGTCATGAATACCGTTCATGGGTCTCGCTCCGGTTTACAGAGCTTCAGTTTTTCAACTCCGATCAAGAAAAGATGGCTGTCCCCAGTCCCTCGAAAACAATACCGAGCCAGCCGTTGGCCTGGGGAACCAGAACGATCACCAGGGCACTCACCGCCAAACAGGCACCGGCCAGGGGAAACAGGTTCTTTTCCCTGACATTCTTTTTGATCAGGAATCCGATTCCTACGCCCAAGGACAGAAGCAGCAAGGCAGAAAAAACACAGCCACCGATAAAGAGCAGAATATCCGCCAGCGGGGCCTCGGCAAGGAGTGGCAAAATTAGGGCCTGGCCGTGAAAGGCACCCAGCAGGGAAAAGAGGACCACGATGATTCCGGCAGGCAAGCGGTTCTCGAGGCCCAGTTGGGCTCCCGCCAGAAGGAGCGAAGTCACGATCATCAGCTCGAGCAAAGGTATCGAGATGCCATTCAGGTTAAGAAGGCCTCCCGTCAGCAGCACCGCGGCAAAACCAACAGGGACCATCCACAGGGCCCGGCCTCCCAGTTGAACGGCGATAATCCCCACTGCAATGGCCATCAGGATATGATCCAGCCCGTGAAGTGGCATACTGAGTCCCTGAACCAGGGGATTTCCTTCCATGAATTCCGCATGGTGGCCAAAGGCCATTTGCTGAGATGCCAGCCCTGCAATCAGGATCACCAGGCCTCGTGGAATTGAGAAAATAGATTTTACATTCATCTCGAGTACTCCTCTTTCTGGTTGCAGCCCCATTTAGTTACTCATGGTCACTATGCGTATGAGAATGCGTATGCTCAATGAACCGAGTGAGAATCTCTTCCTTCTCCTGTTCCAGCTCATCACTTTGGGCCAGATTTTTTTCCTGAGCGAAGCGCTCCAGGGCGGTCAGCCAGTGCTCATAGTAACGCTTGCCTGTATCGTACTCGCCACGCGATTCGGCTTCTTGAAGCACACCGCCCAGACATTGGGCCCATTCCTTCCAGGTGATCAAACCCGCTTCGTTGAGTTGCACAACCACGGCAAAGGCCTGAGCCTGCCACGGCTCCTCAAATACGGGGCCCTCCTCGTCTCTGGGCAACAACGGTAAATCCTTCAGCTCTTTACAGTCGATCATCTAAGAAGCCACCTCCAGGTAATCTTCGAAAAGATCCGCGAAGACACGGTCCTTTGGGTCAGCTCGGCTGCCCCAAAGTTCGGTAGCCGCGAACCTGACCGAGTAGCAGTGCTGGGGCCGATCTCCCAATCCATACGAGGCCGTATCCGGAAAGGCCCACACCCCACGATCCCTCTGAACCTGACCCCGAATCCCTCGGACGTATCGCGGGCATCGAGTGTAGGTGGGGGGATGCTCATTTTTTACGATCACCCGGTCACCCACCTGAAACTTGGGCGAAACGTTCACTTGAACGCGACTCCCACGCCTGGTTCGAAAACGGGCTTCCACCTCTTCCGCTTTGATGACCTCGAAGCCCTCCACCCTGGCAACCCTCCCCTCCGGGTTTTCCAGTTCCTCTTCAGTAACGAGTCCGTGTCTCAGCACCTTTCTTTCCAAGGAGTGAAGTGACCGGCCAAAATAGCCCCAGCCGAGGTAGTCCGCCGGATCCATATACTCCGTCGAGCGGCCTTCATTGAGACTCGGTGTCCGCACCAACCGATTGGCGACAAAGATCTGTTTTTCCCAATCTTCATGGAAAGCTTCGTTGTCCTGGGGCAGAACTTCGCCAAACCCATCCATACCGCCCATGTCATGAATACCGTTCATACTGCAGTCTCCGGCTCAAGGGGTTTCAGTTTTTCAACACCTACCATGGAGTCCCTTGTCACCAGCGCAGCCAGTTCTTCCTCCGTCATCCCCTCCGTTCCCTCCGGGCGTTCTGGAATCACCAGATAGCGCAGATCGGCTGTGCTGTCCCAGACATGAACCTCCACATCATCCTCCAGGGTCATTCCAAACTCCTCCAGTACCGCGCGCGGTTCGATCACGGCCCGGGATCGAAAGGCAAAGTCCTTGTACCAGGTGGGTGGAAGTCCCAGAAGAGCCCAGGGGTAGCAGGAGCACAAAGTACAGACCACCATGTTCTGCACCTCTGCAGTGTTGGCGAGGGCAACCAGGTCCGCCCGTGAGTTCCCGATTCCCGTCAGTCCTAACTCGGTAATGGTGGAAGAAGCGTCCTGGAGCAGCCTTTCTTTGAAGGCCGGATCCACCCAGGCCCGGGCTACAATCTTGGCCCCAATATGGGGACCGATCTTTGTCTCGTAATACTCGATCAGTGCGTCCACAGCTTTGGGATCCAGCAGCCCTTTTTTGGTCAGCACCGAGATCAGGGACTGGACTCGAAGCGGAATCCCTGAGGGTGGGGTTCCGTGCACCCCTTCGGTCTCTTGCGTGAGGCCCTTAGCGGAGATCGCCGAACCGGCCGCAACCGCCGGCCCTGTTGCCAAAAAGCTGCGCCGAGAAATCTTTTTCTTTGCCATTTGAAAGTTCCCTCCCTGTAGACTCGTTGGAAACTTTATATACGCTTCATTCCTGAGGCGCAAGACCAAAAAGGGATTGTCACCCCTGATACTAGGGCCTCTCTTCTTTCTTGGAATGCTCGAGCTGGTCCTCCAGTCGGCTCAACGTTTCGACGATCTTATTGAGCCTCGGTTTGAGGCCGAAGAAAGTGGAAGTGGCCATCACGCACAGCAGAAGAACGAAAACGAGCAGCAGCAGAAG
>JAZFTY010000371.1:0-3930 GCA_036446935.1 Acidobacteriota bacterium
TTCTTGAGTGTTCTTTTGATTTACCTGGTTCTGCCCACAAGTGATTACTACTGGGATGGAATCTCTTTCGCGCAGAACATCGAAGACTCCAGGAGTTTGTCCCCAGATTTGCTTCATCCCAATCACCTTATCTATACGCCCGTCGGTTATTTGATCCACACAGGTCTGGCCCAAATCGGGTTTTCCCTTCGCTCCCTGGATGTCTTGCGGATGATCAACAGTTTGTTGAGTGCATTGAGCAGCTGGGTCCTTTTCTATATCCTCCTGGCTCTTACCCGTTCCCGATATCTCAGCATTTCGCTGGCTGTGATCTTCAGTTTCTCGGGCTACTGGTGGAAGTTTTCCACCGATGCCAATGCCTATATACCCAGTGTGTTTTTCTTGTTAGTGACCTGCTACCTGTTGCTTCCCAATCGTCGGGTGCGTCCATTTTTGATCGCACTGCTCCACGTCACGGCTATCCTTTTTCATCAGCTGGCCGTCTTTTTCTATCCTGCGGTGCTGGCGGCGCTTTGGCAGCAGAGCTCCCAGACGCCCGCAAAAGGGAGGGTGCTGAACCTTGCCCGTTATAGCCTGACCGCCCTTTTGGCGACGTCCTCGATTTATTACGGCGGATTCCTTCTTCGTTTCGGAAAAGCAGATCTTGTATCCTTTGTAAGCTGGATGACCTCCTACTCCCCGGAGGTCTCCTTCTCGTCCGATTTCTTGCGAAATGCTGCCTACAGCCTGCGCGGACACCACAGGCTCTTTTTCAAGTTGCGAATCCGCATTTTTAGGGAGATCGCGGATCCCCTGGCCTATATGGTTGCCTTCGTTTTGCTGATTGCTGTGGTCGTCTTTTTTTACAAACTGGTCATCCACCGCCGCCAGCTCAAATCGATTCTCGTCACCACTTTCAACCGAAAGTGGTGGACGGCTCCGCCCCTTCCTTCAGTCGTTCTTTGGTTGGGCAGTTATCTGATCTTCTTGTTCTTTTGGCTTCCTCAGAATACCTTCTACAGGATGTTTTATCTCCCGGCAATTCTTCTGTTTTTGGGGCTTCTACTTTCCGACCAGCAGCGTAAACGAACCTACACCACGGCTGTATTTGCCGCGGTCGTCTTTCTCTGGAACCTGGCCTTCTCGGCCCTGCCCGACACCAACCCCAGGGTGAATCCTCCCCTTCAGTTTGCCCAGGAAATGAGGTCAGAATTTGGAGTGGGAGACACCGTTTACTACGCCATTTTTAATACCGATGATTGGATGATCCGGTACTTTAATCCGCAGACGGTTTGGAAACCTATTGAGATGGATCATCTGGCTAGCATAGAAGGAGAACTTGACGACCTGTACCGGGACAACAAGAGGGCCTGGCTGGATACCACAGCCGTTGATCAGATTGAATCTGCGGGGGGAAACTACCAGGAATGGCTCGATCATCATGCCCAGCCCGGTGCCCGCTATGAATTGATCAAACCCGGCTACCGGATTCGCTTCCTGAAGTTGGTCCCGTAGCCGGGATGATGCATAAACCCGGCTAACAGGCTCCTAGCGAACCATGTTCAGCTTCTCGGCGGCCTCACGAATCCCTTCAAAATCCTCGTTGCTAGCCGGTATGAGACGGTTGCGGGGAAGAGCCACCAGCAGTAGAGGATCCTCAATGTCAATCAGTGCCTGCTGCAGCCGGTCCGTAAAGCCGTTTCCGAACTGTGTTTCCAATTCCGGATGGGCCGTCCAATTGTAGTCGGCATAAAGAGGAGTCTTCCAGATGATCCTGCACACCTCCGGATCGGTTTGACCGGCCTCCACTCGCCGGTCATAGACCTTGTAGTTGATGACCCCCACCTGGTACTGGCCGCTTTCCACCAACTCAGCGGTCTTGTCATGACTGCCGGAGAAGCCCACGGGATGGGTGAAAAAATCCTGGGGTGAGCGGCCGGCGTTTTGGTGGATAAAATATTCCGGCATGAGTCGGCCCGAGGTGGAACTCGCCGATCCAAAAGTGAAACGCAGTTGGGAAATCGATGCGGGGAACTCCTGGGACAGCTCCAGACCCGTATCTTTGTGAGCGATGAAGTAGGAGTAATAGGTGGGATCGGCCTCTCCCTGGGCGATGGCCCGGGCACCCGGTACCCCCTGACGTGCCTGGACTCCGGTGAGTCCCCCGAACCAGGCCAACATCACATCGGCATTCTTGAACATCTCCACCGCCCCCTGATAATCGCGGGCCGGGACATACTCGACAGTGATTCCCAACTGTAGGCTCAAGTATTCCACCAGAGGTTGAAACTTCTCCTGAAGTTCGGTGCTGGTCTGATCGGGAATGGCAGTGAAACGAAGGATATCCGTCGTTTCCGTTACCGTTTGACCACAGGCGCTGAGCAGCCCTGCTGCCAGACTCAGTAAGGCCAGCCGTCTTATTGTGGGCATCGAATACTCCTCCTCGCTACTTGATCTCCCCTCGCCAGCCCCATCCTTAAACTTTCCCGTGTCTATGAGAGGGAGTACCTAGTCTACGGGACCGATTGAGGGTTTTTCCAATAGGTAATTTCGATGGTGTGGGGTGAAAGTCATCGGGAATTCAGGGGCTAGTCCGCATTTCTCACACCAGGTCGTCGCGAAGCGACGGATCATTGCGCCGATGCAGTAGAGCAGGTGTGAGAAGTGCGGATGAGAGGATTACAGGCGATGGGGTCAACGAGGCAAATTTGAGAGCGGTGCCGTTTTCTAGCCCGGATTATGCATAGTCTGGCTAGCGGCCCCTCCAACTGCGGTTTTTTTTCAAGAAACCTGTTACTTCTATCAGTTTACAGGGCGGGGTCAGGTCCATTAAACTAGGAACCTGGGAATATAAGTAAGTGGTCCAACAGGGTCCACACGTGCTCCCATTCGAAGCGTGTGGGCCGTCTCAGCATTTAACCCCAATAAATATACGAAGGTAAAATAAGAGAGTTGGTCAGGGTAGGGAGTCGTTAACATGTTTCTTTCAGATACCGCAATTAACCGTCCTGTCACGACCATTCTCTTTACCGTTGGAATTTTTATCTTTGGGTTTATCGCCTTCCAGAACATGGGGGTCGATCTCTATCCCGAAATTGAATTCCCCACCGTGTCGATTTCCTCCACTCTTCGGGGTGCCGATCCGGAGATCATGGACTCTGACGTCACCGATGTTCTGGAGGAACAGATCAATACGATTGAAGGCGTCAAGATCATTCAGTCCACCTCCAGAGAGGGGCACTCCCAAATAGTGGTGCAGTTTGTGCTGGGCAAGGATGTTGATGTGGGAGCCCAGGAGGTACGGGACAAGGTGAATATGGCCCAGGCCGGTCTCCCCCGGGATCTCGAGGCTCCCATTGTCCAAAAAATCGATATGGGCATGGCACCCTTTCTTTGGATTGCCGTCACCAGCCGGGGAGATTATCGCAGGATTGCCCGCTACGCCGATGAGGTGGTGAAAGAACGACTTCAGACCGTTCCCGGAGTGGGAGCGGTCATGATGGGTGGGTTTCAAGAACGACAGATCAGAATCTGGCTGGACCCGGAGCAACTGGAGGCCAGAAACCTCACGCCGCGCGACGTGGCCTCCGCTGTTCGCCGTAAACACGTTGAACTTCCCGGAGGGAGAATCGAGCAGCCGGACAGAGAATTCGTGGTCAAGGTCCAGGGAGAATATGAATCCGTTGAAGAGCTCAGAGAGTTGGTGGTGGCAACCCGAGATAAAACGGTCATTCGTCTCAAGGACGTTGCCCGGGTGGAAGATGGATCCGAGGATCTGCGCTCCATTGCTCGCTTCAATGGGCTTCCCGCCGTAGGGCTGGGAATTCAGAAACAGTCGGGAACCAACACCGTTGAAGTCGCCCAGGGGGTCAAAGCAGCTCTGGCAGAGATTAATAAAATCCTTCCCGAAGACATCAATGCAGACATTGCTTTTGATACAGCACGGTTTAT
>JAZFTY010000372.1:0-5007 GCA_036446935.1 Acidobacteriota bacterium
TCCGAATTGACAGGGATTCCCCAGCCGACAATTTCAGCAATTGAAAATGACCGGGTCAGGCTGGGCGTTGCACGAGCTAAGGTTATTGCCAGAGCCCTAATGTGTCATCCCGCCGTTCTTGTTTTTCCAGGATGGGAACTGGACAAGCAATCCGCAGCTTAAATGCGCGCTTCGCGCGCCTTCCAGGCTCCAGGTCAGGTTTGGGATTTGGAATTTAGAATTCGTTTGGGATTTGGGATTTTGAATTTGGGATTTCAGCCGGTCTTCCGGCTGTGGCCTCCGACCGGTTATCCCTTCCTGTGCACCATCACAAAGCGTGCGCCCTTCGAGGGGCGTCTTCGAAATCCCAGCAAGTGAAAGAATTCCAGGGTGTACCAGCGGGCAATCCCGGGATTAACCAGCAAGGCCCCTTCTTCTTGCGGATGTTTTTGGACGCCGGGCAGCCAATGAAGGAGACGGTCCAGACGCAGAGGGCGGATCCAGGCCGACAGCTGAATCCAGAAAGGCCGGACGGCCGCCGCCAGAAAAAAGCCGTCGTCACCTTCCTTCTGGTAGAGGGGGAGAATGAGAAAGGCTCTCCCGGGAGCCGTGACGTCGCCTTGCCGATCACGCGCCAGCAGTTGTCCCGATTCAACTTCCTGAAAACTTTTGTATCCCGGCTGCATGACAAACTCATCTTCCCTCGTGACGGGATGGCGGTATCGCACCTCGATAAAGGAAGGCAAATCCCTGCAGCAGTCGGCCAGTCTTTGGTAATGGTTTTGGATTTCCGGAACCTGCTCCCGCGACAGGTTCCCCGCAGAGACCAGGGCGATCCAGATGAGGCTCTCCAGGTGATCAACGGCCAGGGAAGAAGCATGTTGCCCTGCCTCAAGTCCCGCGCTGACATGGCCCAGCGAGTCCATATAATCTGCCAGAGTGCCGCGCAGCTCTTCCTCAAAGCCCAGCACCAAAGGCAAAGAAAAGGTACGGATAAAGGAGCGACTGTGTAAAGAGTCATTGAGCACCCCAAAAGGCGGTCCATCCGCTGAGCTGGTATGAAGATCCACGAAGAAAACGTCACCTGGATTTCCTCGAGTAACCGACTTCAAAACCTGGAGCAGTTCGAACTGCTCCCGATCCTCATGCTTCAAATCCTCGACTTTGTGGGCTGTGAGTTGGGCGATCTGATCCTTCTCCCACATTCGGTTGAGGTCCTTCTCCACATACCGACGACCTTGAGAAAAGGCTTCCGTGTTGCCTAAAAGAGCAACCAGAGTGCCCGAGAAAGTCCGAGGGTGGGTCTGCAGCGTGTTCAAAACCCTCTTGGAGGCCTCCACCCCGGCCGGTTCGTTACCGTGAATGCCTGCTGCGCAGATCAGCGACGGGCCGCTACGCTGGCCGGCAAAGCTCCCTATAACGTGTTTTCCTTCAACGGAACCGGGGAATTCGTCCATGCCTTCTTGACCGCTTTGCTCTCCCTCCCTAGTATCGATCATAATCCAGTATGGACTTTACCGACCTGACCATCGGGATCGAGGAAGAATATCAAATTATTGATCCCCAGACCCGTGAGTTGACTTCCTACATCTCTGAGTTCCTGAAAGGCAAGGCCATGCTGTTCAGGGATCAGGTGAAGCCGGAGTTTCTCCAATCTCAGGTGGAGACCGGTAGCCTGGTGTGCCGCAATGTCCGAGAAGTTCGGGAACAGGTCAAACACCTGCGCAGCTTGGTCGGGGAGATCGCTGACGGCAACAACCGTAAGTTGGTTGCCGCCGGCACTCACCCTTTTTCCCGCTGGGAAGATCAGGCCATTACCAACAAGGCTCGCTATCGGGGTTTGCTCATCGATCTGCAGGAGGTGGCCCGCCGCCTGCTGATCTTCGGACTGCATATCCATATCGGCATTCCCGACAAGGACTTGCGCATCGACATCATGAATCAGATGACCTACTTCATGCCTCACATTCTCAGCCTTTCCAGCTCCTCTCCTTTCTGGCTGGGAAGAAACACCGGATTGAAATCTTATCGAAGTGTGATCTTTGACGATCTTCCCCGCACGGGTCTACCCGAGTACTTTGATTCTGCCTCGGAATACGAGGAATTCGTCCAAAGTTTGATCAAAACCAACTGCATCGACGAGCCCACCAAGATCTGGTGGGACATCCGACCTCATCCCAAGTTTCCGACCCTGGAGTTCAGGATCTGCGACTGCACCACCAAAATCGACGAAGTGGTGGCCATTGCCGCTCTCTTGCAGGCCATGGTGGCGAAGCTGATTCAACTACGGAAGAAAAACCAGACCTGGCGCCGCTACCGCAGGGCCTTGATTGGCGAAAACAAATGGCGGGCCATCAAAATGGGAATCGATGGCAAATTTCTGGATTGGGGGAAAGAAGAGGAAGTGCCCCTGCGTTCTTTGATTGAAGAGTTGTTGGAAATTCTGAGCGATGTCGTGGACGAACTCGGGTCAGGTGAAGAAATCGAGTACATCCGAACCATCCTCAAGGAAGGAACCAGCGCCGACCGACAACTGCGAACCTACCAGAAAACGAAAAGCCTGGAAGCCGTCGTCGACATGCTGGCCGAAGAGACCATGATGGGACTGTGATCATCCTTGAGATGGTTATTCGACCCAACAACGGGCTCGCCTTGGGCCATTTGACCAAGCCTTGACTCAGCTTGGCTCTCCTTCCCGTTTGTTCGAGCTGTTTGAAATCCGACAGTCTGGCTAGCCAGAACCCTTTATCAGGTTCTGATGGTGAAGCAGCCAAAACCTGTTCTGGGCAAGGGCCGGAGCGCCACCCCCAGGATGGATGCTCCGGTCGCGGCAACATAAAAATCCATAAATCTTCCCTCCTGGCACCGATTTGGAATGCGCGATGCTTTCAACCCACCGTTGAATTGCATCAAATTTGGCCAGCGTAATCCCGAACGGCTACAAAAGCACGCGACTGATTAAGGAGGAGAATCATGAATCGAAACAACCTGAAGCAAAAGCACTGGCTCTGTCTGAATGTTTTGATCGCTATTCTGATGGTGTCGATCACTTATGGCAAGGATGAGACGAGCACCCGTCTGATAGCCTACTTCATGAACGGTAACAACGACGCGCTCAACTCGCGTGTCTATCTGTGGAATCCCTCCGATAAGGATGGAGAGGTGACCGTCCGTGTCTTTACACTTCCCACAAGCGGTGGCATGGCCCAGGAGCTTACCACCACGCCGTTGATGCTGGGAACCTTGAAAGCGAAATCGGCACTGAATCTCAAGCTGGCCGAAGATATCCTGGTTCCCCTTCTGATTCCACTGCCCTATACAACCGATGGCGGAAACCTGACACTGGAGTTCACCATTACAACGGGCAAGGTTCAAGGGACCGCCCAGGTGTTTTCTTCCAGTTTTACTTTCGGCACCTACCAACTCCGGAAGATCTCGTCCATCTCCAGCG
Source organism: Acidobacteriota bacterium (assembly GCA_036446935.1). Lineage (GTDB taxonomy): Bacteria > Acidobacteriota > UBA6911 > RPQK01 > JADFOI01 > JADFOI01. Next base: position 3,431 of record JAZFTY010000372.1, read on the forward strand.
GAAGTCCCACCGTATTGGTTGCCAACTTCATGAACGGCAACAGCGACGTGTTCAACTCGCGTGTCTATCTGTGGAATCCCTCCGATAAGGCTGGGGAAGTGAGCGCCCGTGTTTTTACGCTTCCCCTGAGCGGTGGCACGCCCGACGAACTCACCACCACGCCGGTGATGCTGGGAACCTTGGGATCGGAATCGGCACTGAACATCAAGCTGGCCGAAGATATTCTGGTTCCCCTGGGAATTCCATTGCCTCACACGACAGACGGGGGCAACCTGACCGTTGAGTTTACGATAACAGCGGCCGACGTTCAGGGTGCGGCACAGGTCTTTTCTTCTGACTTCGCCTTTGGCACTTATCCGCTCCTGGAGCCGGAGGTGCTGGATTGTCAGGGCACCGTTGTCTTCGTGGATTCGAAGCTGGAATCGGCCGTGCGAGACGAATTGGGAATCGACCAGCCAGTTCCTATCACCAATTGTAGTTTGGACAAGTTGAAGGCTGATGGAGAGGGGATACAGGACCTCGGCGGTCTGGAGTTTTTCCCCCGCTTGACCGAGCTGGATCTGGACAACAACTCCATCAGCGACCTGACTCCTTTGACTGAACTGATTCAGTTGACCAAGCTGAACCTGGACAGCAACTCCATCAGCAACCTGACTCCTTTGGCCGGATTGACTCAGCTGACAGACGTGGAGATGAATCATAACTCTGTGAGTGATCTCTCCCCATTGGCCGCCTTGACTGAGCTGAAAGACCTGGAGTTCGAAAACAACAACATCACGAACCTCACGCCTCTGGCTGGATTGACCGGCCTGGAAGAGCTGAAGCTGGACGGCAACTCGATCATGGACATCTCGCCTTTGACAGTATTGATCAAGCTGAAGGAGCTGGGTCTGGAAAACAACACCATCAGTGACATTTCCGCTCTGGTGGCATTGATTAAAATGAGAGACCTGGATTTGGATAACAACAACATCACGGACCTCACTCCCCTGGCCGGATTGACTCAGCTGATCGAGCTGGATCTGGACAGCAACAACTTCACGAGTCTCACTCCTTTGTCCGGATTAACTCAACTGAAGGAGCTGAGTCTGGAGAACAACAACATCAGTGACCTCTCTCCTCTGGCTGGGTTGACTCAGCTCATGGAGCTGGATCTGGGCGGCAACACGATCAGTAATCTGGCTGTTGTGGCTGGATTCACTCAGCTGCGTGATCTCGATCTGGAAACCAACTCCATCAGTGACATCTCTCCCTTGGTGACCAATATGGGTTTGGGTACGTCCGATACGATTGATCTACGAAACAACCTGTTGGATAGTGGCGACTGTACGAATATCCAGACCCTGATCACCCGAGGTGCTACGGTCAGGCACGATGTGACCTGTCCGTGATTCACAAATCACGATTTCCGCAGGGGGCGGCTCAGTATTCCGGATACTGGTGTCCCAGCTTATCGGTAGGAACGGAAACTTTCTTCAGGCGCACGATTTCCTGGGAATCGATCTGTGCAAAAAACTCCATGGCGCGCTGGTAGATGGGAGCTCGGCCCTCAGCACCTCCATAGCGGGGCGGCTTCT
>JAZFTY010000373.1:0-2364 GCA_036446935.1 Acidobacteriota bacterium
TCGGCGCTTTCGTCGCTTCGTGACAAGAACCTATGCATAATCCGGACTAAGTCCTGATTATGCATAAGTTCGCTACTGCGACGGAATTCGGGGGCTGTCCCCGAATTCCGTCAAGTTCTGACTCTTAGGGGGAGTTTATAACCAGTGCTCTTTACGAAATTCGAGCTTTTTGTGGCCCTGAGGTATCTGCGAGCCGGACGCAAGCAGGCGGTCATCTCGGTCGTTACTCTAATCTCGGTGGTGGGGGTGGCAGCGGGGGTGACGACTCTGAATATCGCCCTGGCTATGAATGCGGGTTTTCGAACAGAGTTCCAGAACCGGATCCTGGGTGCCACCTCACATGTGAACGTGTTGAAAGCCAGTGCCGGACCTATGTCCGAGTATCAACCCTTGGCTGAACAGATCAGAGAGATGCCTGAGGTGCTGGCCCTGATCCCCACCGTTTATGGTCAGGCTCTTCTGGTGAGTGATGTGCGCGAACAGCCCGTCATGCTCAAGGGAATCGAAGTCAGAGAAACGGATCAATTTTCCGACCTGTTTCCCACCATCGTCGACGGAAGTCTGGACAGTTTTAATGAGGGAGGTTCGATCCCGACTGTCGTTTTGGGAAAGGATCTAGCTCAGTCTCTGGGAGTGGCTGTGGGTGAGAATATACGCGCCATGGGTCTTCAAGGAGAGCTTTCCCCGCTGGGTCGGATGCCGCGAATTAAGACCTTTCGGGTGATTGCCATTTTTGAGTCGGGTCTTTGGGAATACGATGCCAACTGGCTCCTCTGTTCCATTGAGGCCGCTCAAAGTTTTTTTGGACTCTCTCCCAACCAGGCTTCAACTCTCGAACTGCGGATCCACGATATTGACGAGGCTCCCTCGGTGGCTACCCAGGTGAAAAGCATCGTCGGGCCCGGTTATTTGATCAGTACCTGGATTGAACTGAATCGACCTCTGTTTTCGGCTTTGGAGTTGGAAAGACGGGTCCAGGGCCTCGCCATTGGCCTGATTATTCTCGTGGCCTCTCTCAACATCGTGGGAACACTGACGCTGATGGTGGTGGAGAAGAGTCGTGGCATTGCCATCATCACGGCCATGGGAGGGACCACTCGAACCATCATGGCGGTCTTTATGCTGCAAGGTTTGGCGATTGGATTGGTGGGAACGATTCTGGGAGACCTGCTGGGCAGTGGGGCAGTTTGGTACTTTGACACCTTCCAGGTTTTTCGCCTTGAAGCGCAGGTCTATGCGATCCCCTACGTTCCCTTTGAGTTGAATCCCGTTAATCTGATTCTGGTGTCGGGTATGGCGATTTTGATCACGTTTTTGGCCACCTTATATCCGGCCAGGGTGGCCTCCCGCTTGGATCCTATCGAAGCATTGAGGTATGAATAACTTCCTCAAGATTCAAGGACTTTACAAGTCGTTCCAATCCGGGACTGAGAAGCTGCGCATCCTGATCGATCTGTCCTTGCGTTTGAAAGAGGGTGAGATGCTGGCGGTGACTGGCGCCAGCGGATCGGGCAAGAGTACCTTTCTTCATCTGGTGGGAGGCATGGACCGGGCCGACGCTGGAGAGATTATTCTGGCAGGGCAGAAAGTCACCCGTCTAGAGGGCCAGCAGTTGGCCCAATTTCGTAATTCCAAGATCGGATTCATCTTTCAGTTCCATCATCTGCTTCCGGAGTTTTCTGCCTTGGAGAATGTGATGTTTCCGCTGCTGTTGCGGCGTATCCCCTTTGCCGAGGCCAGAATCAGGGCACACGCTCTGCTGGATGAAGTGGGCCTGGCAGATCGATCCCACCACAAGCCGGGGCAATTATCGGGAGGGGAGCAACAAAGGGTTGCCGTTGCCCGAGCGCTGGTGGGAAAACCGAGCCTGCTGCTGGGCGATGAGCCTACGGGCAACCTGGATGAACATACGGCGGATTCGATTTATGAGCTTCTTCTGGACATCCAGCGCCGTCATCACTTGACCTCAATTATCGTCACTCATAACCCCAAGTTGGCTGCTTTGTGCAGTTTGGAAAAGCGTCTTGAAGAAGGGAAGTTGGTATAGGTGAGAATTCGGGGACTGTCCCCAAATTCTCACCGTAAATTCCAAATTCCAAATTCTAAATTCCAAACAAATTCCAAATTCTAAATTTCAATGTTCAAAACCTCTGAATGTGGGTTCACGGACTATCTAAAACCGAATGTTTGTAACTTGTGATTTGAAGTTTGGAATTTGTTTGTGATTTAGGATTTGTGATTTGGAATTTGCCTTTTGTCAGGGCCAATCTTTATCGTCACAGCTGGTGGAGTGAGTTGCCGGAGGGAGGCAATTTCTGTTAAAAGTAGAAGACAGGTTGTTGGTGCGGCCTTATGTTTGAAAAA
>JAZFTY010000374.1:0-5779 GCA_036446935.1 Acidobacteriota bacterium
CTGCTCTTTGAAAACGTCAAGGGCTCGAGCATGGCGGTCGCCACCCCTTTGATCGGAGCTTCGCGGCAGGTGTATGCGCGGGCTTTGGGGACGACACCTCAGAAGATTCACGAAGTCTGGCTGCAGGCTATGCGTCAGCCCATCGCCCCCAAGGAAGTGAAGTCGGCTCCTGTTCAAGAAGTGGTGATAGGGAAGGGAGAGGTGGATCTTTCCAATTTGCCTGTGCCCATCTGGACGCCCGGTAAGGATCGCAAACCCTGCATTACCGCATGTGTGATCACCAAGGATCAGGACAGGGGAGTGCAAAATATGGGCACTTACCGCGTCCAGGTCCAGTCCAAGAATCGGTGCACATTGAATACGAACCCGGGTCGCCAGGCTTATGAAAACTATCAAACCTATGCCTTAAAAGGGGAACCCGCCCCTGTGGCTGTGGCCATCTGCTGTGAACCGGCGGTCCACATGGCCACGGCAGCCGCTCTACCCAAGGGGATAGACGAAATTACTGCAGCCGGCGGGCTCAAGGGTGATCCCGTCGAAATGGTTCGGGCCAAGACTTCTGATTTGCTGGTGCCCGCCCATGCGGAAATTGTGATCGAAGGAGAAATCCATCCCACCGGTCGAATGAAGGAGGACTCCTTTGGAGAGTTCGCCGGCTACATGGGTCCCATTGGTGACCGGCCCTTTTTTGATATCCAGTGCATCACACACCGGAAGGATCCCATCTACTACGGCTACCTTAGCCAACATCCGCCCAGTGAAAGTACGATGATCCAAGGGCAGGCCAATGAATGTGTCATTCACAAGCTGCTGGTTGATGATTGGTCGGAGCCCACGGTCCAGGATGTCGCACTCAATCAGACTCATGGAGGATTGTTGGGGTCTATCATCATTCAGATGGATCCCACTTACCCGGGACATGCCAAGAGAGTGGGCCGCCTGGTGGCCGAGATGGGTGTCTTTTTCAAGACCGTGATGGTGGTAAATACCGATATTGATATTCGCCACCAACCGCATTTAGATTGGATGATGAATTCCCGCGTCAACCCGGAGCGGGATCTGGTCATCATCAAGGACGTTTACCAAATCTACGACCCCTCCGCACAGAACGGCATGGGCTCCAAGCTGGTCATTGACGCCACCGAGTCGGGTTCTGAAACCGACCTGTCTCTCCCACCCAAGGAATTGTTTTACAAGGGTTATGAAAGCTGGAAAGAGGCGGGGTTGCCTGAATTTGAGCCGCCCCACTGGATGGAGCGACTGCTGGATTACCATGCCGAGCGGACCAAAGCGCGGGAGAAAGAGAAAGACTGACTCACTCTCCGGTTTATGATTACCCAGATCCTGCTGGCCGCTGGCCTTTCCGTCAGGATGAAAAGCTCCAAACCTCTCCTGGATTTTGCAGGGATGCCCCTTCTCTCACGGCTGCTCCAAGAGTGTCGGCAGTCCCTGGCTGATTCGGTGGTGGTGGTCTTGGGACATGAAAAAGAGAGGATTCTGGAGCAAGTCGATTTTTCAGGCGCCCAGGTGGTGGAAAATCCCAACTACAAATCAGGGCAGACCAGTTCTTTTCAGAGTGCCCTTGAAGCGATGGATCCGGGAACGGAAGCTTTTTTGAACCTTCCCGTGGACCATCCCCTGGTGACGGGCAAGGAAATCGACGCCTTGATCCAGGCCTACTGGAACCGGCAGGACTCAGCAAAGATATTCATTCCGACCTTTGAAGGACAGGAGGGTCGCCCTGTTTTATTCGAGAATTCACTCAGGCAGGAAATCCTGGCCCTGGAACCTGATGAACCGGTAAACGGAATCATCGGGAAGTTCCGAAACTTGCTGGTACATGTGCCCGTTGACAACCCCTATAGTCTGAAGGATATGGATACTCCGGAAGATTATCAGGAGTGTTTGGAAATTTATCTAAGAGAAATTCCAAATTCCTAAATCACAGCCGGCAGACCGGCTGAAATCCTAAATCCTAAATCATAAATTCCAAACAAATTCCAAGCACTAAATCCTAAACAAACTCCGAAGTGAAATTACCTGGTTTAATCCGAATCTGTTTGTGATTTGGAACTTGGAATTTGTAATTTGTTTGGAATTTGGAATTTGAGATTTGGAATTTGCGGCTGCCGGTTGAATTTACTTCCGGGCTTTCATCTTTTCTGCCGCCGCCAGCACAGACTCGACAATATGTTGGTAGCCGGTGCATCGGCACATGTTCCCGGAAAGACCCACTCGGACTTCTTCTTCGGTGGGATCGGGGTTTCTCTCCAGAAGTTCACAGGCGCTCAGGAGAAAACCGGGAGTGCAGAATCCACATTGCAGGCCGTGATTCTCCCAGAAGGCTTCCTGAAGGGGATGAAGTTCGCCGTTTGTGGCCAATCCCTCAATAGTGGTGATCTCCTCGCCATTGGCCTGCACTGCAAACATCAAGCAAGACCGTACTGTATGCCCGTTCATGAGGACCGTGCAGGCCCCGCAAATCCCGTGTTCACAGCCCACGTGGGTGCCCCGAAGGTCCAGGTCTTCGCGCAGGAAATCGGACAGGAGTCTCCTGGGCTCGACCTGCTTGTTGTAGGTCTGTCCATTGACGGTGATTTCTACGGATCGGTACGCTTGGGGCATTTCTCTCAGCTTTCTTTCTTTAGATTCAGCAGTGCCGCTGCCTCGGCTTTCCTTATCGTTTTCTTGGCCAGTACGCCGGCCAGATGCTTTCTTTGTTCGGCCGTTGCGTGAAGGTCCGTGAAGGGATCGACTCTTTCGCTCACCCGAGCAGCCACCTCATCCAGGAGCGAATCCGTGATTTTTTGACCTTGAAGAAGTCCTTCGATGTCTGGATCTCTAAAGGGGATTTCATCCACGCCGATGGCGGCCAGGCGAAGCTCCGTGCAGGTCTGCTTGGCATCGAGGGTCACAACAGCGGTCACGCCCACCACCGCGAAGTCCCCATGACGCAAAACAAACTCCTCAAAGGCCCATCCAGCCGAGGGTGCCAGGGAAGGGAATTCGACTTCCACCAGCATTTCAGAGGGTTCAAGGGCAGTGGTCATCACGGTGACGAAAAAATCCTTGGCCGCGACGGTTCGCTCTCCCTCGGAACTGCGAATCTTCATCTGGGCATCCAGGGCTCTGGCTATGGCGGTCAGTTCGGCTGTGGGATCGGCATGAACAAGACTACCTCCCACCGTACCGCGGTTGCGGATCTGAGGATGTCCGATCAACTCGGCAGCGTCCGTGAGCAGCCCGCACTTGGAGCGAATGATCTCGGAGGTCTCCAGCGTTCTTTGCCGGGTCATGGCACCAATGGCCAGGGTGCCATTGTTTTCACGGACATAATCCAGATCCTTGATCCGATTGATGTCCACCAGAACCTGGGGACGAGCCAGCCTGAAGTTCAGCAGGGGTACCAGGCTCTGACCGCCGGCCAGAATCTTGGCATCTTCACCGTATTCCTTCAGCAGATCGAGGGCTTCCTCGACGGTTGCGGGATCGAAGTAGTCAAACTTTGGAGGCTTCATGTTGTCTTGGATTCGTGAATGAGGGTCCACACCCTCTTGGGATTCAGGGGCAATTCGTTGATCCGGATTCCCAACGGTCCCAGGGCATCGGCGACCGCGCCGGCGACGGCGGCCGGTGCCGTTTCGCTGCTGCTCTCTCCCGCCCCCTTGGATCCCAGAGGAGTCAGGGGTGAAGGCGAGCAAATGTGGCCGATCGTTAACTTGGGGGCTTCCACGGCCGTGGGACACACATAGTGCATGAAGCTTCCCGTGAGAAATTGGCCGTCGTCATCGTAGGCTAGTTCCTCGAACAGGGCTCCTCCAATGCCATGCAGTGCTCCCCCATAGATCTGACCTTCCACAATCTTTGGGTTGATGATGGTCCCGGCATCGTGGACGCTGAACCAGTCCAAGATCTTCACCTGCCCGGAGTCCGGGTCGACTTCGACCACGGCAATCTCGACCATAAATCCATAGGTGTTGGAGGAATTGACCCGGTCCTGAGGGTCAGGAGCTACGTTGGAGGGGAAGCGAAAGACCGCTCGGGCCTGCAGGCCTGCTTCGACGTCATCGGGGAGAAGCTCATGATTCCAGTGGGCGGTTCCGGCAACCCGCTTGACGGTCATGCTCTTTTCGGGATCGTCCTTGGCAAAAACCTTTCCCCCTTGGATGATCAGATCCTCCTCGGGAACAGACAGGAGTGCGGCAGCCAGGTGAATGATCTTCCCTTTGAGCTTACGGGCCGCCAGCACCGCTGCGCTGGTTCCCACCGAAGCAAAACGGCTGGCATAGGTTCCTGAGGAGATGGTCCAGCCATGTTTGGAGGTGTCGAATTCATCCACAATCGCTATATCATCAGGAGTGAGACCCAGTTCGTCGGCCACGATTTGTGTGACCACGGTTTCATGGCCCTGTCCCTGCGGAGTCGTGGCCATCGTCACGCTGACCTTACCCCGCTGGTTCATGGAGATGGTGGCCCACTCGGCCGATCCTGATTTTGGCAGGTACCCGGGTTGTGCCCGAACCTCAGGGGGTAAGGCAATGGTGATGTAGCCCATGTTGGATACCGAGGGGTCAACGCCGGTGGCGATACCGATTCCAAACAGACGACCTTCCGCTCTGGCCTTTTTCTGCTGTTCCCGGAGTTTCGTGTACTGGCTCATCTCGACCACCAAATCCATACCCTTCGGGTAGTCTCCACTGTCGTAGATGCCTCCCGTTGGAGTGGTGTAGGGCATGTCCTCGGCCTGGATGAGGTTTTTCATGCGAACCTCTATGGGATCCATTTTGAGTTCTTCAGCGATCCTGTCCATCATGCGTTCCTGCTCAAAATAGATCTGCTGACATCCGTAGCCGCGGTTCGGGCCGGTCGGACACTTATTGGTCATGACATCGTAAGCGTCCAATTGAACGTTCCTGACCTTATAAGGCCCAACGAAGTTGCCAATGGGGCGGAAAGTGCAGGCGGGCTCGGGAGCGCGCAGGTAGGCCCCAACATTCTCGATGACTTTAGACTTGATTCCCAGCAGCGTTCCGTCGTTTTTCACCGCCACTTCGCGATAAGCCACCCGGTCGGTCTGGCAGGAACTGGCCATGAGATGTTCCTGGCGGTCCTCGATCCACTTGACCGGTCGGCCGGCTTTTCGGGAGGCAAGGGACAGGAGAACGATATATGGGTAGATACTGCTCTTGATGCCGAAACTTCCCCCAATGTCTGAGGGCACTATAAAGCGCAACTTGTTTTCATCCACATCCAGAGCTCTTGCCGCCACAGCATGCATGCTGAAGGGGCCCATGAAATTGGATCGGACGGTGAACATTCCCGTTATGGAATCGAAATCGGCAATGACGGCATAGGTTTCCAGAGGAAGGGAACTGTAGCGGGGAAAGACAAAACGGTCCTTGAGCACCAGGTCGGCTTCCTCGAAAGCTTGATCCACATCACCATAGGTCAACAGCCGATGACAGCCGATGTTGTCTCCGAGTTCCTCGTGAAGAAGAGGCGCGTCCGCCTCCAGAGCAGCCTCGCAGTGCACAATAGGAGGCAGAGCTTCGTACTCGACCTGGATCAATTCCATGGCGTCTTCGGCCACATAGCGATCCGAGGCAACCACCACGGCCACCGGCTCTCCCACGTAGCGAACCTTCCCCACCGCGGCACTGTAATACTTAAAGGCTGCCGTTACACCAACCGGGAAGGGTTTGCTCATTTGGCCCACTTCCTCCCCTGTCAAAACGGCAATCACACCGGGATGGTTCTCGGCTTCGCGGGTGTCGTAAGA
>JAZFTY010000375.1:0-5326 GCA_036446935.1 Acidobacteriota bacterium
CAGGGTGGTAGCGTTGGGGCCGGATGCGACGATGGAGGGAAACGCCCAGTCAAATGAGTTCCTCTTCTTGAAGACGTATTCGATCAGGGCTTCCACTTCGTATTCCCAGAGACCCGGATGCAGGATCTTCATCACCTCAAGGTGTGCCTCGGTGGTGATATCGATAGCTTCTTGAAGCTGTTTGACCTCATAGGGGGACTTGATGACCCTGAGTTGCTGAAAGATCTGGGAGGCATCTTTGATCTGAATTCCAGTAAATCGCTCTCGCAAGCGATCGGAAAATCGGAACTCCTCGCTGACCTCCCCGGTCAATCCCGGTTTGGGTTCCATGAGCAGGTAAACGTCAGCCTCACCCTTTCGAAGGTCTGCGAAAAAGTCTTCGAACTGGCTGGCTCGGCTCCGGTAGGGACGTCCGTACAAGACGGAATCCAGAAAAGAGTCGAACTCAGAGGAGCTCCAAACGGTTTGGATACCGCTTGTGTCCGCAACCTCTTCAGGGCTCGCCATTTTCCCATCCCACACTTCTCGGCGAGGATCACGATCGGGCAGAAACAAAATCTCCCGTCTGGAGGAATTCTGTGGCATCAAGACGAGTGTGGTTTCAGGATGACGAATTCCCGTGAGATAAAAAAGGTTATTTTCCTGACGGAACTCATAGGAGACATCACCCGCATAAGGGCGCACGTCGGCGCTGAATAGAATCAGCATTCCGCGATTCCCCATCTTTTCCATGACCGATTGTCGCCTCTGGACGAGATCGGCCCTTAAATCCGGATCATTGGCGAAGAGGGTAGGCCAAATCAGGAGCCATGACAGTAAGTGAATCCACTTGCCCATTTTGCTTCCCAGGAGGTTGATGGTTGGACTCTAACAAATGAGGCGGAGTATTTCTACGGCTGCATCAATTCCTTGTAGGCGTTGACGGCCAACTCATCGCAGCGTTCGTTTTCAGGATGGCCGACGTGCCCTCGCACCAATTCAAAGCTCAGCTTGTGCATTTGAGTCAGTGCGTCCAGTTGCTTCCACTGCTCGACGTTCTTGACAGGCTTCAGTCCGTTGCTGGTTTTTCGTTTCCAACCCCGGCGTTTCCAATTCTGAATCCACTCGGTGAGTCCCTGTTTCAAGTAGGTACTGTCGGTCACGACATGAACGCGTGTAGGTCTTTGCAGGGATTGTAGACCTTCTATGAGGGCCTGCAATTCCATTTGATTATTGGTGGTTTGCAGGGTGGCGCCAGTCTTCTCCATGGTCTTTCCAGTGGTCACATGGCGAAGAATAAAAGCCCAACCTCCCGGTCCGGGATTTCCACTGCAGCCGCCATCCGTGTAAATAATGACCTCCGCGTCAGCAGCGGATTTCTCCATGTCCGTCATTCGTTTGTCCTCATGAGTGGAGAATGATACACATTGGCCGGTCGAGAAGCCAGAGGGTATACTGCATAGGTTTTAACGGAGCCATGGAAGTAAAGATGGGAGTAAAGAATGCCTGAGACCGACAAGCTGAAGATAGACATCGTGGACGCTTTGAAAAGCATTAAGGATCCCGACCTGGGTCGGGACATTGTGTCGCTGGGCTTTGTGAAAGACGTCAAGTTCTGTGGTGGTGTGGCGGCCGTGACCATTGAACTGACGACACCTGCCTGCCCCGTCAAGGATCAGATGAGAGAGGAAGCAAGGCAAGCGATACTTGCACTGGACGGAGTCGACGAGGCCAACGTGGAAATGACGGCACGTGTTCGATCGTCTTCTACGGAAAGTTCGGATCTGCTCCCTGGAGTGAAGAACGTCATCCCCGTGGCCAGCGGAAAGGGAGGAGTGGGTAAATCAACCGTCAGTGCAAACCTGGCGGTGGCTCTGGCACAAAGTGGTGCCCAGGTCGGATTGATGGATGCGGATGTCTATGGGCCCAGTATTCCCACCTTGATGGGTCTTACCGAGAAGCCCGTCTCCGGGCCGAACCAACAAATGATTCCCGTCACCCAGTATGAAGTGAAAATCATATCCATGGGCTTTTTCCTTCCTGAAGAGAAGGCGGTGATCTGGCGTGGACCCATGCTGGACAAAATGATCACTCAATTCCTGGGAGGCGTGCAGTGGGGCGAACTGGATTATCTGATTATTGATCTGCCTCCCGGAACCGGAGACATTCAGTTGAGCTTGTGCCAGAAGGTTCCACTGACCGGTGCGGTGATTGTTTCAACGCCGCAGGATGTGGCTCTGAATGTGGCCCTGAAGGCCATTGCCATGTTCAATCAGTTGAATACACCGATTCTCGGCATTGTAGAGAACATGAGCCACTATCGGTGCAGCCATTGTGGTCAACGGGATGAGATTTTTGGGACAGGCGGAGCACGTGAGGTGAGCGACAGCAGGGGGTTGCCCTTCCTGGGAGAAATCCCGCTCTCCACCAATATTCGTGTCCATTCAGACCAGGGAAAGCCGGTCGTATTGGCTGACCCGGAATCAGAGCAGGCCAAGGCCTTTTTGCAGGTAGCGGAAAACACGGCCGCTCAGATCAGTATCCGCAACATGGCGGGAGATTTCAAGCAGGATATCAAGGTGTCGTTTTAAGGTGTCGTTTTAATGGACGGGCAGACTCGCTCGGGCGATGACAGCTCGCCCATCCCCCGTGAAATCACGCGAGCGGGTGAGCACGACATCCGAATCCTTTGGAAGAGTGGGCACGAAAGTATCTATCCGGCGCGTTATCTGCGACTGAAATGTCCCTGCGCGGTATGTGTGGATGAGTGGACGGGTCGGAAAGTTCTCAGACCTCAGGCGGTCACCGAGGATGTTGCTCCCAGCTCACTCGAGCTCGTCGGTCGATACGGCATGAGGGTGCGTTGGACGGATGGCCACTCCGACGGCATCTACACCTTTAAACTACTCCGAGAGCTGTGCCCCTGTTGTCAAACATCGTAGGGGCGAGCCGGTGGCTCGCCCGAACAGTTGGGTTGGCAAAGACCTCCGGAACGTAGGAGGCACCTCAGGTGCCGAATCCGAAAACACGGTGCTGTTTTGTGGCCGTTCGGCACCTGAGGTGCCTCCTACACTCCTGAGGTTCTAGCCACCGGCTGACCCCTACACATCTTTCTTTTTCTTCAGCACGGAGAGGTGGTGCCGGTAGTCGGAACGAACGGCGATGAAATCCTTGTGCTCCAGCTTGAGTTCGGCCGTGATCTGGCGAATCTGCCTGTCCTCTGCACCAGAGATGTCTTCGTCCGTGGAGGAAACGGCAAAAAGACAATGCAGCAAAGCAATTTTCTGCTTCTGCGTTGCCATTTTGTTGAACTCCCGTGTCACCAGATAGTTTTCCGTTCCTCCAAACAGCACGTTCTGGGTTTTTGCGATCTGAACCACGATGATGGCCTGTTCTTCGGGCAACTCGCCCAGCTCCATGACCGAACGTTCCATCTCACGGGTTTCTTCCTCACTGATTTCCAGATCAGCATGAGCCACCCGGCCCAGAATGTAGGCAAAGACAGCGATATGTCGGGCCTGCTGCGGATCCATCTGGTCCAAGGCCTGGGTGATCTTACGGACGGTCTCGGTTTCCGTGGATACCGTCTTTGAGTCCGCCTTTTGTTCCAGCCCAAGAAATCTGTAAAGCGACATAGGAAGCGAGGACGGCAGCTTACAAGACCGGCTCAAGAGGGTCAAGAAGGGCCTTCGCGGTCTCCAGATCGCGGCGGGTTTGAAAGAAACGCGTTTGGATCTTCCCTTCCTTCTGTTCGCTCAGCAGTGGATACTTCTTCAACAGTCCTTCCAGGAAGGCTTCCAGAAACGATCCGGGCTCCGGTTCTCCCGAAGTGTCCTTCAACCCTCGGCCTTTCCTTTGCAGTTCCACTAAACGACTGTATCCGGCCTGAAAGAAGGACTGAAGATAATGGCGTCGCAGATCCTCAGCCGCCTTTTGAAGATTCCCCTTTGAATGCCAGTCCAGGCCCAGATTGATTCCCGTGATGGCTTTGCCGATCGTTTCCTTGACGCGCTCCGGATCCGCCGGGGAAGCACGGTCTGCCGACAAGACCTTGTTGCAAACAAAGAAAAGTTCCTCCAATAGGGCTTGCGACTCCTGAGGGTTGGTGGTCAGAGCAAGAGCTTGAAAAAGCAATAGAGGGCCTTTGATTGTTTCCTCCAGTTGGACCGGTAGGGTGCTCACTTCCCGGAGTTGTTCCTGCTTCTTTTCCGGTAAAGGCTCCTCCGGCGGGAAAAAGGTATAAATATCGATGGCTTCAAAGTAATCCTGAAAACCCATCTCTTCGACCCGACTTTTCCGATGTTGGTAAGCTACTTCCTCGATTTCAGTCGAGGTCCGAGCCGCACTCGATTCGAACAGGATGGCAATATAAGCGGGATCCAATTCGTAAAGGCGAAGAATCAACGCACGAAGCAGACGAGCCTCTTCGGGATTTTGGGGCAGTAGGATTAAATAGTTCGTATCGGGCGTTATCAGGCATTCCCCTGCCTGCGGCTCAGCCTCAAATTCATCTTCTTCGACCTTAGGATAAATCTTCAGCTTGCGCTTGAAGAGCAGTTCCCACAATTCCGGATCAGCAGCGCGAATGAGTTTTCGAGCTACCGGATCCTCAGCTTGTAGGATGTGCCGTTCCAGATCGAGAAACTGCTCGCTGCTCATGTTGTCTCCCGACCACAAATCGAGGTCCAGGATTCCGGTCCACTGTTCCTCGGTCACATGGGGCAGGAGTCCCAAAAACTCCTCATCCGCCAACTCCTTTAATCCAAAAAAGAGGTGAGGCACGGCCAATTTTCGAATCTGTCCCCGGGTATCGGCTGACTCCAGCAGGGTCCTCACATCGACCGGTCGATAGATACTGTTATAGATCAGCTCTTCTGAGCGATGAACGGGAACTTCCTCTGCATCAATCTTCTCAGCCATGCCGGACAGTCTACTTTGTCTTGCTTTGACTACATAACTTGTCCGCTCTTCGAATCGGCTCGGGCAGTCGAAAGCGTGAAGTCATGGCCAGAGTCCAATGTATGCACTCCTTAAGGGGCAGGCCATACCCCACGGAAACGAAGACGGGTTGGACTCCCGTCCGCGTGCGGAGCACCTTTCCAATGATCTCCCCCTTGTGGGTCAAATCTGTTGAAGCCCCTTTTTGGTTGCCGGGTTGCCTGAACTCCCCGCAAAGACGCGATTTCCCGATACCAATGGTGGGATGCTTGAGCCACAGTCCCAGATGAGCGGCGATGCCAAAACGGCGGGGATGGGCTTGCCCGTGTCCATCCACCAGGATCAGATCCGGAAGGTCAGAAAGCTGCTCGAGAGCCTTTAAAATGGGGGGAATCTCTCGAAAGCTGAG
>JAZFTY010000376.1:0-2444 GCA_036446935.1 Acidobacteriota bacterium
CAATGGAATCCGCGCCCAGTGCTGACGATATCGTGAAACTCAAAAAGGCAGGGGCTTCCCGCAGAATCATTGAGGCGGTGTTAGCAGCTCCAGTCAGCGGCCCTTCAGTGGCACCCGCCACTGCTTCGCCCAGCCCCTCTCCAGCGCCATGGAACACTTCATCGACCATGGCTCCTTCACAGCCGGAAGCCACTTCACCGGAGCCCACTTCGGGTGGACTCGAGAAGGGAGCTTACTCCCACTTTGAGGTGTTTGGCGGCTATTCCTATTTTCGTGCAGACGATCCTGTGAATGGTTCGTACAATCTGAATGGATGGAATTCAGTTTTTGTGCAGAACATCAATCAGCGGATTGGTCTCATTGTCGATGTCTCCGGGCACTACGGTACACCCGCTTCAGCACCCTTGCTCGACACCCAGCGCAACCACACATTCATGTTTGGACCGCAGTTTTCCTTTCGGGCCCATCCGCGATTCATTCCATTCGTGCATGGATTGTTCGGTTTTTCTCATGTCAACGTAGGCTTGGCAGGTGTTTTCAACAGTGACATAGGACTGGCCTACGGATTTGGCGGAGGAGTGGATGTAAAGATCTCTGACAAACTCGCCATTAGGGCAGGCCAGGTCGATTACCTCAACCTCAGGATTTCTGGAGCCGGAACCAATAATCTCCGGATGTCGTTTGGAATTGTGGCAGGCTTGTAAACCTCCCCTGCCACACCGAAAATCGAGTCACCTTTTATAGGCACCAATAGGCAGGGTTTTAGGCCTTCCGCCCCCGGAGGGCCTTGCCTCCCTACTTGAAGGAGAAGAAGAGCGTCAATGAGTGGAACCCAATGGTTTTTCGCCGTCCTCCTCGGGTTCGGTCTCCTGTCCTTCTGGTTCACCAGCCTCAGAGAGCAACCCCCTCCACTCGACCCCAAAAAAACCAATATCTCGGATACCGTAGAGCCTCAGGAAAAAGAGATCCCACTCCAGGTCATCGAACACTCCGTATTGCGCGACTGGAAACCGAATCGCGATTACAGGGGCCTTGGGTTGGAAATCCTGGTGAGTGACGAAGCCACCGAGGAGGAGCTTATCGAACTCATCCAGAGACTGGCGGGGAGACGCGAAAATGTGAATATCCGAGTCTATAGCTCAAACGAGGCTTATCGCCAGGAGCAACGCCAATCCTATGGCGACGCATACAAACGTGGCTATCTCTTGTTTTATATCAAGAACCTCACCGGGCGCGGACCCTTTGATGGGCTAAACGAAATCAGGTGGATGCAGGAGACGGGCCCTCTCCCCCATAAGCGGGGAGAGAAGATGCGGTTCTAACAGCCCGTCCGGGTTGGATTGATTTCGTGGGAAGGTGTGAGGGACTCACACCCAAACCTTATTTGCGATTGCCTTCGTTTTCCCAAAGGCTTACCCTTTCAGCATGAGCCTTAACCCACCCTCACGAATCCGATCGGTTCAGCGCCCTTCATCGGAGCCGTGTCCGAACACCTTGATCGACATTCCAACCCCAATTGGAGAGATCAAGGAGATTCGTCATCAGGAGGGCCACATCCTGGTTTGCGAGGGTTGCTGTTGCGGCAATACCGAGAAGGGGTTTCCTGCCGTTCCCTTGCAGGCATGGAAGTCTGAATGGAAGGCTCGAGGGATTCGTAAGCGAGTTCACCTCACCATCGCCGGGTGTCTCGGACCTTGTCCTCTGGCCGACGTGGCGCTGGTGATTTTCAGGGGCGCATGCGTGTGGCTCCAGGCCATCGATTCACCCCGTCAAGTCCGGCAAATTTACGATTACGTTGAGTCGATGATATCCGCGGGTCGCTATCTGCCTCTTCCCGACCACCTGGCGAAGTTTCACTTTAGTCGCTACGATTTTGACACCCAGACTGCTTCCCTACCCAATCTGCCGGCCCTGTTGCCAAAAAGCTGCGCCGTGAAATCTTTTTCTTTGCCATTTTGAAAGTTCCCTCCCTGTAGACTCGTTGGAAATTTTATATACGCTCCATTCCTGAGGAGCAAGGTAAAAAAGGTTTTCTCACCCCTGGTTCTAGCCCGGATTGTGCATAGGTTCTCTACTGCAGCGACGAATTCATCCGTCGTGCTGTGCGCACCGCCTGTGTTGTGCTCGGTCGGCCTCCTCAACGTACTCGTAGGGGTCAGCCGGTGGCTGACCCGAACTGAACGAGCAGCACATTCTTTACCAGTGTGGCTTCGGTTTTGCCATCCTAACTGTTCGGGCGAGCCACCGGCTCGCCCCTACGTCGCCTCGTGACAAGAACCTAGGCACAATCCGGGCTAAGGTCCCTCTTCTTTCTTGGAATGCTCGAGCTGGTCCTCCAGTCGGCTCAACGTTTCGACGATCTTATTGAGCCTCGGTTTGAGGCCGAAGAAAGTGGAAGTGGCCATCACGCACAGCAGAAGAACGAAAACGAGCAGCAGCAGAAG
>JAZFTY010000377.1:0-6176 GCA_036446935.1 Acidobacteriota bacterium
AGGCTGGAGAAAAAGCTGCCGCTCAGGATCTTGTACTTGCCTCCACAATAGCTGAGGGGGCCAGAACCTGTTACATGCAGGTGGCCCGACAGCTCACTTCTGAAGCCGTGTGGTCAGAAACACAAAATCTCCTCTCCGGACTTTTCGAGGAGTTCTCCAACCTTTTACACGGCATTTACCTCATCGGTGAGCTCAGCCCCCAAGGAAGCAGGATCCTCCAATCTTATGCTGAAAGGGCAAGCTGCATCCTGGTGGCCCAGGCGCTCAAAGAGAAAGAGGTTCAAGCACAACCCGTTGGTGGACGGCAACTCTATTGCGCCAATAGTGCTCACCTTTCCGAAAGCCTCCAGGAGAAGATCCTCACCGAGTTTCAGCAGGAAATATCGCTTCTATCCAAAGCCGGAACCATCCCGGTCATTCCCATTTCACTGCGATCGATCGCCACAGAAGAATGATCGAGAGGGTCATCTCGGGTGGACAGACGGGCGTAGACAGAGCTGCTCTGGACGTCGCTTTAAAGTTAGGAGTTCCTTGCGGAGGGTGGTGTCCCCGCGGCCGGCGGGCCGAGGACGGGCCACTCAAGGATGTCTATCCTCTCCAGGAGACCCCCTCATACGATTACGCACAGCGAACTCGATGGAACGTTCGAGACTCAGATGGAACAGTGGTTCTCTACAAGGGTTCTCTTTCAGGAGGAAGTGCCTTAACCGTAAAACTCGCCAAAAAACACGACAAGCCCTGCCTGGTGATCGACCTGTGTGAGGATTCCTCCCCTGAGATACTTCTGGACTGGGTCAAACGGCACAAGGTCCGAACTCTGAATGTTGCGGGAACAAGAGAGAGTGGCAGCACAGGCATCTACGATGAGGCTTGTCAATTCCTGGGTAAGTGTCTCGTTCCATATATACGATGACGTTTGGTGAAAGGGCTTGTGAGGGGAGGTCAAGAAGCGAGGCACTAAATGCCTCGTTCCCAGTGCCTGATGGATCAAAAAGAAGCACTTATTTAAAAAACTTTCAGAGGCTCCTGGCATCATTAACTATGTGAGCAATGAGGGAAAACCCGGTGAGGGTGTGACATGAATGAAGAACCCAAGAAAAACAGCCGTATCAAAGCAGCTGAGGATGAAAAGAAGCCCCCTGCAGGATGGAAGCTAACTGAAGAGGATAAAGTCTTTCTCCGGTCCTGTGGAGTTCGTCCTGATTAGCCTGGACCTTTAATAAATTCTTTACTGCAGCAGCGCCGCCTTCATCTGAGCGCAGTGAAGAAATCATCCTGGCTAGCCCGGATTGTGCATAGGTTTTTGTAGCGAGGCATCGAAAACGCCGTCCTGAGTGCGTTGCGCCACGCGCGACCGAGGGCACCGCAGACGTGCTTTACGGCACGTCGAGGAGTCCGAGTGAGCGGCAACGCAGTCAGGGCGGATGGTTTCGGTGCCACAGTAAAAAATTTATGCATAATGCGGGCTAATATTCGATTCAGATCTCCAGAATCTGCACCAGCACCACGGTGATATTATCCAGCCCCCCTTTTTCGTTGGCCATCGCTGTCAACTGGTCGGCAGCGTTGCTGATGGGACAAGTCGTCAAGACTGATTGAATCTCCTGGTCAGAAAGAGCGTCGGTCAACCCATCCGTGCAAATCAAAAAGATATCGTTTGAGGTCAGAGGAACCGAGAGAACGTCCGCTTTCAATTGGGGAAATACACCCAGCGACCGGTCCAACAAGTTCTTCTGGGGATGCCGCTGCATCTGATCTTTGGTGAGTATCCCCTGTTGAAAGAGGCGAAAAACGGGAGAATGGTCCTCCGTCAACTGCTCGAGTTTATCTTCCCGCTGCCGATACATTCGGCTGTCTCCCACATGCCCAATCCAACCGGATCCTGAGTTCTCGGGCATCAGCCAGAGAGAGGTGACCGTGGTTCCCATCCCCCGGTGCTCAGGATTGGCAGCCTGGTCACTCAAGATCCGTCTGTTGGCCTCCTGGATACCGGACTCCAGGGTCCCCTCGGGAGACTCGGATACCTTCTGGGCGAATTCCTTGAGTGTTTTCGCCGCAATGGAACTTGCTACTTCACCTGCAGCGTGGCCTCCAAGTCCGTCGCACACTCCAAACAATCCCAAAATGGGTTCTTCAATCAGAGTGTCTTCGTTATTACTTCTGACCTGACCCACATCGGATCGAGCCTGGTACACGTACTGGAGTGATCCTTTCTGATACGTTTCTGAGCCCATTGTTGATTCTTTCTCTATTTAAAACCCATCGAGCATCCGAACATGACACCTCACCAGACCATAGCCGATTAAGATCAGCAAAATCCAGGCCCCCATCTTCTTCCAAAGGGGATGGGTCAGCTGGGTTCCGCAATAGGGGCAGTAGGTGCTCCTTTCAATGAGTGTGTAGCGACAATTAGGACAGCTTTCCAGCTCTATGGGAGACATTACTGGACCACTCGCACACCGGATTGCGAGAAATGAAAATCCAGGATCTCTCCTCCTGTGCCCTGGATGGCCTCTATGACCTCCTGCTGACGACCTTCACCCACCACCGTCAAAAAACATCCTCCACCTCCGGCGCCGCAGATCTTACTCGCCTGGGCTCCCGCCTGCCGGGCCGCATCGAAGATCCGATCGATTTCCGGGGTTGTCACCCCGTCAGCCAAACCCTTCTGGTGCTCCCAGTCGGTGGCCAAACATTCGGCGAATTTGTCCAGATCTTCCTCCTTCAGGCTCTGGTAGACGGCCAAGGCGATTTCCTTGATCTTTCCCAGGCCGACGACTGTAGCACCTTCGTTATCGATGTACTTTCTCATGATGTTCCAATTGCTGCTACCCGAAAAACGCGATACGCCAGAATAACCCAATAAAATCCGCTCTTGGAGCTGGTTCTCAAATTGGGCGGAAAAAGTGAGTCGCTCACGGCGTATCCCTTCAATCTCAAACCACAGAGCATGAAAACCTCCGTAGGCGGGTGGGAAATAGTCCTGCTTGCCGGTGGGAATGCGAATGGATTGTGCTTCAATATTGGCTCCAAAATCAATCATCTGTTCCTTGTTGACCGGGCGGTTGCCCCACTGTAGCAAAGCCGTGCTCAGACAAACCAAAAGAGAGGAGGAGCCTCCCAGGCCGGACCCGGGCGGAACGTTGTTTTTGGTCCGTACGATCAGACCGTTCCCGGGCCTGTAGAATTTTAGAACCCTCAAGACCAGGTCCAGAGGGGCAAATTCTCCATTGCTCTGAAGCGCTTCCAGATCGGGGCCTTCCAGGACCAACCCCAGGTCGGTAGCCTCGATGCGAATCCGATTCTCCGACTGTTCTTCGAGCTCGACCTCACTGCACAGGTCTATGGCTACATTCAGTGTCAATCCACCTTCCTCAAACAGGTAGAGCGGATAGATATCCAGGGTAGCTCCACCTAGAGTCATACGAGTGGGTGCCCTGACTTTTAATTTATTCAACCATCTTCCTTAATATCTCTTCAGCGATCTGTGGTACCTGTAATTTCCTGGCCTGCTGTCGTTTCGATCCGGGTGAGTCACCCACCACCAGGAAATCGGTCTTCGAGGACACGGAGGAGGTCACTTTCCCGCCATGACTTCTAATGAACTCCGTGGCCTGGGCACGGCTGAAGGTGGGAAGGGTGCCACTCACCACAAAGGTCTTTCCTGTTAGGGACCCTTCGTCCTTCACCGCTCCCCTGGCATCCCGAAACTGGAGTCCTGCTTTCTTGAGCTTCTTAATTAGACGATGACTCTGTTTGGTCCCGAAGTAATCGTGGACACTACGGGCAATCTCAGGTCCGATGCCATCAATGGAGGAAATCTCCTCCTCAGACGCTTTCATCAAAGAGTCCAGGTCAGAGAAATGAGTCACTAGAAGCGCGGCAATGCTCTCTCCCACATGGCGGATCCCGAGTGCGAACAACACGCGCCGAAAAGGCTGGGACTTGCCTTGCTCGATACTATCGAGCAGGTTAGCAACGGACTTCTCCTTGAAGTTGGGAAGTTCGGCAACCTCCACCCTGTTGAGAAAATATAGGTCCGAGGGGTCTTCGACCAAATCCAGCGCGATCAGCTTTTCCAATGTCTGCTCGCCCAATCCACGAATATCCATGGCCCCCCGACTGACAAAGTGCTTGAGTGCCTCCAGACCCTGAGCCGGACATTTGGGGTTGGTACAGTAGGCCCTGGCTTCCCCCGGTTTCCGCACCACCCTCTGCCGACAAACGGGACAACGATCTGGATAGGTGAATACTCGTTCCCGCCCGGTTCTCTTCTCGCGCACGGCTCCGACCACCTGAGGAATGACGTCGCCCGCCCGCTTGACCACGACCACATCTCCTTCACGAATGTCCTTTCGCCGTATGTCGTCTTCATTGTGGAGGGTCGCCGTTCTTATGGTCACCCCTGCAATTTGAACCGGCTCCAGAACTGCATAGGGATTCAGGGCCCCACTGCGTCCAACGTTGATTTTGATCTCTAGAAGACGTGTCGTTGCCAGCTGGCCGGGAAACTTGTAGGAAACTGCCCAACGGGGATCTCGGCTCACCACCCCCAGGCGATCCTGATAGTCCAGACGATTGACCTTGACGACAACACCATCAATCTGAAAATCCAGGGATTCCCTCTTATCTTCCCATTCGGAACAAAAATTGAAAGCTCGATCGATGGAGTGCCCGTGACGATAATGCGTATTCACGGGAAAGCCCCATTCCCGCAACTGCTTGAGGACCTGGATCTGGGTCTTGAAACTCATGCCTTGCACATAGCCAACGGAGTAGGCAAAAAAGGCCAAAGGTCGCGATGCGGTCATGCCCGGATCGAGCTGGCGAAGGGCTCCAGCAGCTGCATTTCGTGGATTGGCAAAAGGACTTTGATCGGCCTTTGCACGCTCTTCGTTCATCCGATTAAAGGCGGTAATCGGGAGATAAACTTCTCCCCGCACCTCCACCGTTTCAGGCCTGGGCGTTCCCTTGCGCAATCTCAAGGGAATGGCCCGGATGGTTTTCAGATTAATGGTGATATCCTCTCCGATTAAACCATTGCCCCGGGTCGCTCCCCGAACCAAGACTCCATCCTGGAAGGTCAGGGCCACGGCCACGCCGTCAATCTTTAACTCCGTCACCAAGTCAATCTTATCTGTTCCCAGAAGGTTACTGATTCGCTTGTAAAAAGCACGCAGTTCCTCTTTGTTAAAGGCATTGCCCAGGCTCAACATGGGCGCATGGTGCTCTACCTTTTGGAACTCTTCTTGAGGTTGGGCGCCAATCCGCTGGGTTGGAGACTCTGAGGAAGCAAGCTCCGGGTACTCCTGCTCCAAAGCAACCAATTCCCGGAACATGCGATCGTATTCCTCGTCAGCAATGACGGGATCATCCAAAACATAGTATCTATAGTTGTGGTGTTCTATCTCTTGCCGCAGCTCGGAGATTCGTGGTGTGGCCCAATCGATGTCCCTGCCCAATGAGTGCCTCGTTTCAAATATACGGTAGCGTTTGTGGCGAGCGCGACGGGAGAAATATAGCATAAGCTACCTTTGCCCGGTCCCCCAAATTTGTTATCATAAACACTATCGTATGAGTACTCCGTTGATCACCAAATTCATGTTTACCATCACCTTCCCGACTGACAGTCGGCCCATCCATGTCCATCCCATGAAACTCCGGTCTCTAGCAGAACATCAGCTCACGGATTCAGAAGTCATCGATACGATCGAGCACCTTTTCGGATGCCAGCGCTGCTTTGAGCAATATCGTTTTATCAGAACGTCCTGCCAGGCATTCCTTTAGCCCGGATTATGCATAAATTCTCTACTGCAGTACCGAAATCATCCGTCCTGTCTGCGTTGCACTCGGTCGGCCTCCTCAACGTACCGTACAGTACGTTTGCGGGGGCCTCCGACCCGCAAGCGGGTGCCCCCGCCCTAGTCAGGTCTTCGCTTTCGTCGATTCGTGTGACAAGAACTTATGAATAATTCGGGCTAGGAAGCCTTGACGATTTCTGGGGATAATTCACTCGAGTGGGCCAGTTTCGCTTGCAGCTGGTCAACTTGAATTTCCAGCATCCCCTTCCGTTCCTTAAGGGCCTTGATTTCCATCTTCAAGCGGTCGGCTAGCTTTCCCACCGCCGCTCCCGTCAGGATCAGAAAACTGGACCAGGCCAGGATATTCATCCACAG
>JAZFTY010000378.1:0-4840 GCA_036446935.1 Acidobacteriota bacterium
CAGGTTTCAAATTCCAGGTCAGGTTTTGAATTCGGAATTTGAGATTTGGAATTTGTTTGGAATTTGAGATTTTGAATTTCAGCCGGTCTGCCGGCTGTGGTCAGGCTCCCCTAAAGCATCCCCTTGAATCGTTTTGCATCGACCTGGAAATCCGGGAAGATGGGGTCTGTATTGGAACAGCCGAGATGGCGAACCAGCACTTCTGAGAACACATCACGAAAATCGGTGGTTAAAGCGAGATCCCGTCCCTCATAAAGCTGCTCAGTGGCAAGACCCGGCCACTGCCCGTAGATCCTTCCACCCTTGACCGGGCCACCCAGGGCAAACATCACGTTGGCGTGGCCATGATCGGTGCCGGCGTTGCCGTTTTCCCGAACCGTGCGTCCAAATTCCGACATGGTGAGAATCAGCACGTCTTCCATTCGATCTCCCAGATCTTGATAGAGGGCCGCCAGACCCTGACTGAACTCTCTCAGCCGGTTGCTGAGTTGACCGGTGATACTCCCCTCATTAACGTGATGATCCCACCCGTTGATATCCAGGAAGGCCACCTCTAATCCGATGTCGGCTTTGATCAACTGGGCGACCTGTCTGAGACTCTGGCCGAAACGACCTCGCGGATATTCGACCCCCTCGGCGGGACGGTACTGAGCCGGGTTGGCTTCCTTGAGAAAATCAATGGCTTGGAACATCTCCTGAGCCGTGCCCGATAGGAGAGAGTTGGTCTCTTGATCGTAAAGGGTTTGGTAGGCGGAACGAGCCTGTTGTTGGAGGGAACCCGCTCTCAGGTCAAAGGAATCGATGTTTCCCAATGCGATCGTGGGAGCCTCACCTTTGAGAGAACGAGGAAGCGTCGTTCCCATGGCAACGCTTCGAAAGGAGGTCGCCTCCGGGTCGGGATTGTGTTGCAGGTAACGATTCAACCATCCGTCAGAAGTGTTCTTGGCACCTGGAGCGGCCGACTCCATAAAGTCCTGAGCATCGAAATGTGAGCGCGTGGAGTGGGGGGAACCGGCGGCATGTATGATGGCCAGTTCCTGCCTTTGGTAGAGACCGTGAAGGGGCTTCAGGGCGGGGTGGAGTCCGAAAAATCCGTTCAGGTCGAGCGCAGATTCCCGCTTGGAGCTGGGAGCCGGAATGGCGATGGTCGGACGACTTGAGTAGTATCCCTTCTCGCCGAAAGGAACCACGGTGTTGAGCCCGTCCATTCCCCCTCGCTGAAAGACAGTGATGAGAACCTTCTTGCGCCGGTCGTCCCCGGGAGCTGCCAGGACGGTACGAAAGACAAAACTGGGCACTGCTCCCATTCCCACTAGGGCCAGACCACTGTTTTTGAGAAAGATCCTTCGAGTAATCATAGTAGTGCCTCGCTATCTCTTCTGGAACTGAGGTGAGCCCAGCATGAAGGCGGAGGCAATGACCTGCTTGGGAAAGCGATCGGGTCGGAGATCGGGTCGGAGATCGCCTCGCTGGTTTCTCTCTTCACCGACCTGACCCATGAGGGAACGGGTCTGTTCGAGTTGCCGGGCGCTCGGTTCAGGCAACCGGAGCTGCTGAAACAGAGGCCAGGCTGAGGCGAGATCCACGCGAATCTGAGGAATCCGATCGGAGGCTAGAGCCAGGGCGAAGTTGAGACGCTTCAACAGGGAGTTGGTATTGATCCAGGCAGAGGCCACATCCGGGTATCCGGTCGGCTCCTGGCACATGTAAAGGGCTTCCCCCATTTCGGCCAGCATCCGCATCAGATGAGGTGCCGGCTTTATCTCTGCTCCCGAAGCGCGCAAGGAGCTTGCCACCAGTTCAAGGGGTTTTTTGATTTTGGCCTGATGGATTTCGGGGGAGAAAAAGTGAGGATGAGTAAAGAGGGTCCGCAAGACTTCTCGGAGGTCTCCGCCCGTTTTCTCGAAGGTGAGGCTAGCCGCGTCCACCAGGTCTGCGGGAGGATCATCGGCAACGAAGCGCCGAACCAGTTTGGTGGAAATAAAGCGGGCAGTGGACGGATGGTTTGCCAACATCCTGAGGACCTGCTCTCCTTCTTCAATGCCCCCGGATCGAATTCGGTGTCCCAAAACCACTTTGTTCCCATCCTCGTGCAGTCCGGGTCGAAATTGAAAAGAGCCACCCTGTCGGGGAGCGGCAATGGTCCAGCCTGTTAAACACTTGGCGACCTGGATGACATCTTCCTGGCTATATCCCCCGTCGACCCCAAGAGTGTGGAGTTCCATGAGCTCCCGGGCATAGTTCTCGTTGAGTCCCTTGGCACGTTGTAAGAGCCTCAATAGTGCCCTCTCTGCCTGCTGTCCACCCGTGCCATTGCGTCTCTGGGAACGCAGTCGATTTCTCAGGGCGGATACTCGCTCTTCCATCACTTCAGCCGGTGCAGTGCTGATCCAGTTGTCCAGGTAGAAAAGCATGGCCGGACTCTTGGCGGTGGCCATCAAAAGATCTTCGAATTTTCCCAGGGCCAGCGGACGCACCACATTCTCCTCGAAATCTGTCGTGTACACCCGATCCAAACCCTTGGCCAGAAAAACATTGAAGTGGTTCATCCAGAAGTCGGACATCACCTCTTGAAGTTGGCGCTCACTGTACACAGCGCGCATGATTTTGGCCTCGGAAAGCTCGAATCGAATCCTTTGCAAGCCGGCTCGCATCTGTCGGCGAGCCTCCTGCATTTCCCTCGTTTCTTCAGGGGCAGATTCACCCTCCATCTCCGGGCTGCTCTGCGCACCTTGGTCTTGTCTTTCCGCCTGGAGCCTTTGCCTTCGCAGCTGATTGGGAGCGGGATAGAATTCGGATAACTCCTGCGGCGTCATCTTGAGTGTCTCAAAGGTGGAGAGTCTTTTCTCCATCCCAGGATCGGAAATCTCCTGGGGATGGAGCTGCTGTTCGATATAGGCTTCCAGTCCCATGGCTGCCACTTTCTCGATGTCTCCCGGTCGGGGCCCGAAGCCCAGGCGGTTGAGCACGTGAACAATCTTTTCCTCTTCCGTCAGGGAATTGGACTCATCGCCAGCCCGCGAATAGGTGGCCGACCCGGGAATCATCAAGAAAAGACAAAGAGCGAAAACCCCAATGGATTGCCCTGCTTTTCCTGAAGTCGAACTCTGCATAACCATCTCCGAACTCGAAAACTCTTCCTTATATCTTGCCCCAGTTAGTACGTGCCCCACTCGAGAATGTTTCTGACGGGCCGCTTGCCTGGCAGTCTGCAGAGGTTTCCGTTCTCCCCCTCAGGTTATACTGCTCGAGCAATGATGAGCGGTACTAAGGCCATCTTCCTTGACGTTGGCGGGACCCTGGTGGAGCTGGGAGAGCCGGAGTCGGCCTACGCGGATATCCTGGGCCGATATGACTACCCTGCTACAAGAGAGCAGATTGGTACCTGGATCAGACAGGCACAAAAGGAGACCGGTCCAGTGGTCTCCAGCGGATCTGGTTCAGAATTTAAAGTCTTCGCCGGTAAGGAGCAAGCACGGCGTGAGAACCTGATTGCGGTTTTTCTCCGCGAAGCGGGGGTAAAAAAGCACTTCGACAACTGCCGGAAGGAGATCTGGGACTCGTGGGTGAGTGCACCCGTTTTCCGCCTTTTCCCCGATACCCTTCCCATGTTGCAAGGGCTCAAGGAATCTGGGTTTCTGGTGGGGGCGGTTTCCAACTGGGAACCCAGACTTCAGGAGTTGTGTGAGAACCTGGGAATTGCCCAGTACTTCGATTTCATGGTGGTTTCCGAGGTTCAGGGATACGCCAAGCCGGGGACGCGACTGTTCGAGCTGGCATTGGAGAGAGCCGCAACCCGTCCGGAAGAAGTGATTCATGTGGGGAATGATCCCCTGGAAGACATTGAGCCTGCGGAGTCCCTGGGCATTCGAGCAGTGCTGATTCAGCGGGATGGTTCCGATGAGATCCATCACTCGCCGCGGATCACTTCGCTCAAGGAGGTCCTGCCCCTTGCCAGGGCCTTTGACTGGTTGCGTGGACGAATCGTAAGCGGAAAGGGTGAGGCAGCTGCCTTCACCCGGCTCCCATGGGTTCGGAAACAAGTGGCTGATGGGTTTCACTTTGAGCCCTACCCCGGTACACTCAATATTCGGCTGGAGAGGGACCAGGACAAAATCATGTGGAAGGAACTCCGCAGCCATCCCGGCAAGACTCTGGAGCCGGAGACGGGTTACTGTGCGGCACGTTGTTACCCGGTCAGCGTGGAGGGCCAGATTGGGGGTGCCATTGTACTGCCTGAGGTTCCCTCCAATACCACGGATGTCGTTGAAATATTGGCCCCTGTGAATCTGCGGGAGGCTTTGAAGCTTGGCGACGGGGCGGCCGTCACCATCGCCCTTTTCCAACGGCAGCCTGAAGGGTAAGATCTGGGACAGCTTTGAGATGGACAAGAGGGATCAAGCATTGAAAAGTCACCGTTTGAGGAAGCGTATGTTTCGCCAGCACGGCGGGACCAACGTAGGATGTCTGCTTGCTATGCTGGTAATCATTATCGTCCTCTATGGGGGCTACAAATTTGGTCCTCCCTTTCTCGACGATTACCAGCTTCGAAACGCCACGGTTCGAATTGCCGGTTATGCTGCGGCCGGAGTACTTGCTGACACCAAATATGGGACCGTCAGAGGGGGGGGGGAGATTGAGCAAATCAGGGAGGCCGTCCTCCTGGAGGCCCTGGATCTGCGAATACCCTTGAGCAGAGAGAACATCACCGTGGAGAAGGAAGTCAATTATGTTTTCATCTCCCTGAACTATGTTGTCCCCGTCATCCTTCCGTGGGGAGAGTTTAACTGGAATTTCGAAATCACCGTAGACAACTGATTTGTTTAAGGTTAGCCGACTT
>JAZFTY010000379.1:0-5925 GCA_036446935.1 Acidobacteriota bacterium
GGAAGAAGCACTGGCCGTGGAGAAGCCGGAACTAGCTGTGTGAAGCAAATTCCAAATCCTAAATCCCAGCCGGCAGACCGGCTGAAATTCCAAATCCTAAATCCCAAATTTCAAACAAAACACAAATCACAAATTCCAAACAATCGAATTTCAAAATTGTTTGGAATTTAGGATTTAGAATTTGTTTAGGATTTATGATTTGGAACTTATGATTTATCCTGCTTTCAGGACCGTTCCTGCTTTTCCCTCAAGCGCATCCAGCAGGGCATTTTCCTTGAGGCCGCTAACAATCTGCACTTCCCCCACTCCTCCCTGCAGGACCTTCAGCGCCGTCTGGACCTTGGGGACCATACCGTTGGTGAGACGTCCTTCGCTCAAGAGCGCCTGGGTCTCTGTCGTACTCAGTTCCGCAATACGGCTGGAGGCATCGGCGACGTCCAGATAGATTCCCTCCACGTCGGAAACGGAGATCAGTCGAGCCGCCTTCAACCCAACAGCGAGTTCAGCAGCCAGGGTGTCGGCATTGATGTTGAGGATCTGGCCGTCGGAGTCGGCACCCAGGCAACTCACTACAGGAACCCATCCGCTCTCCCAAAATGTTTCCAGCACAGAAGTGTCGATACTCTCGATTTCTCCCACCAGTCCAAAGTCGATGGGCTTGCTGCTCGGATGGCCGGAGGAATCGGTTGTCGCCATGGACAGAGGTGGCCTTTTACGGCAGGAGGTGAGGCCCCCATCGAAGGCTGAAATGCCGATAGGGGACAAGCCCACGGCAACCAGACCCGCAACCAGGTCGCGATTGATGGCAGAGAAGACCATGGTAGCCAACTCCAGCGTGGCCTCATCGGTGACTCGGCGCCCCTGATGCTGGACGATCGGTATCTCCAGACGCTTGGACCAATCGGTCAGCTGTTTGCCGCCTCCGTGGACCACAACCAGCTGGTGGTCGTCTTGGGCCAGCTGGGCAATTTGACGGCACAGTTGGGCACGCAGCTTGTCTTGCTCCAGGACTTTCCCGCTGAGTTTGATAACCAGGATCATATCGCTGCCTTCACGGCCTCCACGAAGAGATCGGCTTCACGGCGGGTGATGATCAAAGGCGGCATCATCCTCAGAACCTGAGGATCCAGCGAGGACCCGGCCAGTATGCGCTGTTTCAAAAGCCCTGCCTGCAGCTCCTTGGCCGTCTTTGGTTCACGGACCTTCACCCCTAGTAGCAGTCCCCGACCTCGTACTTCCTCAACACCATCAATGCTGGAAAGAGTTTCCTTCAAGTAATCGCCCATCAGGGCAGCGTTTTCGATGAGTTCTTCCTTGTCGATGACCTCCAGGGTGGCTTCCATAGTGGCGCACGACAAAGGGCCGCCTCCAAACGTGCTTCCTAGATCGCCGTGTTTGACCTTCTTGGCCAGCTCTTCGGTCACCAGTAGAGCGGCCGCGGGAAAACCGGAGGCGATTCCCTTGGCTAAAGTCACCATTTCGGGATGAATTTTTACCAGTCCCGCGTAGAGAAAAGAGCCGGTTCGGGCCACCCCGGTTTGAATTTCATCAAAGATCAGGAAAGCTCCATGTTGCTGGCATTGTTTCTGGATTTGACTCAAGCAACCCAGTGGAATTTCCTTCATTCCCCCCATACTCTGGATCGGTTCGATCAGAACGGCTGCCGTTTCCCCAGAGACAGCCTCAGCCACCGAGCCTGCCGGCAGGATCCGATGCATGGGCACAGGGGTGTTCAGGTAGTTGGCATATTTAGGGATTCCCGTGCTGGAGAGACTGCCGTAGGATCGGCCGTGAAAAGAGCCGGAGATGGAGATGATTTCCTTGCGCCCGGTGATGGCTCGCGCCAACTTGAGGGCGTTTTCATTGGCTTCGCTGCCGGAGTTGGCCAGGAAAGCCTGGTAGTAGGGTTCACCGGCCATCTCCAGTAGCTTTTTCACCGCCCGGGCTCGGGCTGAGTTGTAACTGACATTGGAGTAGAAGATCAGCTCGGCGGCCTGTTTTTGAATGGCTTTGACCACCTGGGGATGGCAATGACCTGTAGAGGCCACGGCATGGGCGCCATAGAAATCAAGATATTTGTTTCCCTCCTCATCATAGACGTAACATCCCGCACCTTTATCGATGAAAAAAGGAAATTTCCCGTAGGTTTGTAACTGATAACGATCTTCCTGGCTCTTCAATTCATCTGCTGCTTGCATGGTTCCTCCCTTATTGCCCTTCCCCGACGGCACGACGGCACAACAGCACGCTCCGGTTACGGGTGGACCGGTGCCGTGTCTAACCCCGTCTCCTCCGGAAAGCCACACATCAAATTCATATTTTGAACGGCCTGACCGGCGGCACCCTTTTGCAGATTATCCAACACCGACCAGACGATCAGATAGCCCTTTTGAGTTGCTGCTCCGATATCCACGAAATTGGAGTGGCGAACGAAGCTCACATTGGGACATCCGGGGATCCAGCGAATGAAAAAGTCCGAGCCGTAGTAAGACTCATACAGGTCGGCAACTTCCTGGTCCGTTACCGACTTGCCCAACTCCATGTAGTGGCTGGCGAAAATGCCCCGCACGAAGGGTGCCGAGTAGGTCTGGAAGATCACGGGAGTGTCGGGTTTGCTCAGAAGCTGTGTGATCTCGGGTAGATGCTGGTGGGCAAAGGGCTTGTAGGGGAACAGGCTATGACTACGCCAGGGATGATGGGTGGTGGCGCCCGGAGAGTTTCCCGCTCCCGAGGAACCCGTTTTGGAATCCACAAAGACGGGTCCTTTGATCCAGTTCTCCTTAAAAAGCGGATAAAGGGCCAGCAGTGTGGCACTGGCAAAGCAGCCCGGATTGGCGACCCGCCGTGCCGAGCGAATTTCTTCCCGCTTCAATTCCGTGAGTCCGTAAACGAACGATTTCTGCTCCTGGGGGCTGGGAGGGGGTAAATGGTAGAACTCCTCGAAGGTCTTGGAATCGGCGATCCGAAAATCACCGCTCAAATCGATGATCAGAAGGTCTTGGTCCAGAGCAGGGACGATTTTCATGGCCTCTCCGTGGGGCAAACCCAGAAAAAGGACATCTAACCCTGAAGTGGGCAGTTCCTCGATTGGCGAAAAACGAAGGTCCAGTAACCCTCGCAGGTGGGGATAGACTTCTTCAACCTTTTTGCCGGCATGTTGTTGGGAGGAGATCCAGGCGATCTCAACCTGAGGGTGACGCCGGAGAATATGAACCAGCTCAACCCCTGCATAGCCCGAACCGCCGGCTATTCCGATTTGAGCCATGGCATCAGAGATTCTAAAATGAAGGTGCAGATGGTTCCTGTGCTCTCTTGAGCATTTCCTGCTGGCAGGTTCCAGTTTTTTTCAATGTAACGGATTCCTTCGGCGCTGTCGGTGACCCGTCCTGAGATGAGAACCGGATATTTTCTCTCGCCCTGCTGGGACAGCCACTGCATCGCTCCCCACCCCCCCATTAAGTCATTGGCGCACAGGATCATCGACATGCAGGAGTCCATGAACTTCTTATCCTCAAAGAGCGAGGAAACTTGATAACCACCCAGCACTCCATCACCCATTTCAATAATGATGAAATCAGGGTGTGACTTAGACAGATAATGCACCATGGAGCGGGCGATGGGGGCAACCGTTTCCAGATGTGCCGTGGAGGGCAGGCCAAAGTCCTGAAAGCTCAAGATTTCCCCAGCACCGTCCTTTTTCATGGCCAGTGTGTCTCTCAGGCAGCCCACCCCGGCCACTTTGCCGGCGTTGATGGAAAACCCCTTATCCGAGAACAGCCTCAGGAGTTGCCTGCAAACGGCTGTCTTTCCGGAATTCATGCAGGTCCCCACAATCAGGACCACGGGAATCTCGAGAGCCGGGTCCTCGATCAGAGGGAGGGCGTAGTCCTGCAGATTGGCCGGTCCGCCGTTCCAGGAGACCGTGCCTATGTACTCCAACTGGGTCGGCCATCCCAGATCGCGATGAAAAGCCG
Source organism: Acidobacteriota bacterium (assembly GCA_036446935.1). Lineage (GTDB taxonomy): Bacteria > Acidobacteriota > UBA6911 > RPQK01 > JADFOI01 > JADFOI01. Next base: position 3,975 of record JAZFTY010000379.1, read on the forward strand.
TACATTCCCCAATGACACCCCCTCGATTGAGCAGGTGAAGTTCCATGCCTGGTTTGAGCTCAGGGGGAGGATCGCCCGAAAATCCATGCAAAGCTTTGCGGCTTCCTAAAACCCCGATCAGCAATTCTCCTCCAGCCAGGGCTTTCTCCTCTCCGTTCAGTGTCTCCAGCAACGAATAATCAGTGTTGATCTTCTTGACTCTCACCAGGACGACATCTCCGTGACGAGCGGTTTTCTCCTCGGTCACTTTGAGCACACCCGAAAGCGGAACCCGGTGGGTTGCGGAGGCAATCAGATCAGGGCTGACGCCATCCACCTGGGAGTCAGATGTAGGACTCAATAAAACTTTTACCTGCATCATTAGGGACCTCGTGGCAACCGTATTCTGTATAATTATACATATATTAACGAATATGTCAAGGTTGATATGTATAAATATTGCATAATCACCCTCGGCGCCGCGCTTTGCCAGCTTCCACCTGATTGTAGATCTCTCGCCTGGAAAGACCGAGTTCCTGGGTGGCTTGCTTGATGGCTTCTTTTTGAGTGAGTCCCCGAGTCTCGATGAGTCCTGCAACATAGGCGGCTCCATCGAGTTGAGAAGAAAACTGATCCTCTTGAGAGGTTTGACCCTCGAGCACTAACGTATATTCACCGCGAGCAGGTTCCTGCTCCAGAGTGATGAGGACCTCCTGGAGGTGACCGAAGTAGTGGGTTTCATGAAGCTTGGTCATTTCACGAATCAGGAAGGCTCTTCGATTCCCCAGGATTTCCACGACTCTCTTCAAGGTGGGTAAAAGACCATGGGGAGAGATGTAGAAGAGGAGGGTGGCCTGCTCCTGGGAAACCTTTTCAAGCATTGCTCGTTGCAAGGCAGCCCGGCGGGGAAGAAAACCGATGAAAAGAAAGCGATGAGCCGGCAGACCGGAAACCGAGAGTGCGGCCGTGGCTGCCGATGGACCGGGCACCGGGTAGACGGGAACTTCGTTTTCCCGGCAGGCCTGAACCAACCGGTGTCCGGGATCCGAGAGAAGTGGAGTGCCGGCATCCGAAACCAGGGCGATACGCTTTCCCTCCTGCTGTTGAATCATCTGGGCGGGGGCCTTGGTATCTTCGTTATGCTCGTGGTAACTGGTGGTGGGGGTGGGGATGGCAAAATGATTCAGGAGCTTTCGAGTATGCCGGGTATCCTCACAGGCGATCAGATCCACTTCTCCCAGGATCTTAACCGCACGCGGACTCAGATCCTCCAGATTCCCCAGGGGAGTGGCCACCACGTAAAGAGTTCCCAACATATCGGCGTTAATCCGTGTACTCTCCGCGTGATCGACGGAATATCATCAGCGGGCTGGGCTCATGGCCTCCAGCATTTCCCGAACCGCCCGTTCCATTCCCACCAGTGAGGCTCTGGCAACGATATTGTGGCCGATGTTCAGTTCCACAATTTGAGGAATATCGGAGACGGGACCCACGTTTCGGTAGGTGAGGCCATGACCGGCAAGAACCGACAACCCGGCTGATTCGGCCAATTGGGCTGCCGCCGTAACCTTATTCAGCTCGCTCTGGAATGCCTGATCCGATTCCTTGAGTCCTCGGGGAACCGCCTCGGCATAAGAAGCCGTATTGATCTCGATCATGGTGGCTCCCACGCTTGAGGCTCGCTTGATTTGATCGGGTTGAGGGTCGATGAAAAGAGAAACTTCCAGTCCGGCTTTCTGCAGTTTCTCGGTGGCCTCCTGGATCGCCTTCTCGTTTTTGATGACGTCCAATCCACCTTCGGTCGTGACTTCTCCCTCCCTTTCAGGGACCAAAGTGGCACTGTCGGGTCGCACCTCCAGGGCAAAGTCCATCATCTCTTCAGTGACGGCCATTTCCAGATTGAGTCGGGTGGTGATCGTTTGGCGCAACAGTCTCACGTCGCGGTCGCTGATGTGGCGACGATCCCCCCGCA
>JAZFTY010000380.1:0-5457 GCA_036446935.1 Acidobacteriota bacterium
CCAAAATCTCACGGTCTGCAAAGCGTCCGGTCAGCAGGACAACGACCAGTAAAGGAATCAGAAAAATCCGGGTTACGGTCAAGGAGTTTGGAAGATTCATAGACTTTTGAGGCCACTTTAACACAATGAAGAAGAAGACAGAAGACAGAATACAGGAGACAGGAGACAGGAGACAGGAGGTCGGAGCGCCCTTCGGGCGCGTTCCAGGTTCCAGGTTCCAGGTTCCAAGTTCCAGGGTCTTAGCTGTCACCCCGGTCGGTGATCATCCGCAGACCGCACGAAAGCACGACCGCACCGCACGCCATTGGTATAATCGAAGCGTGTTGGAGGAAAAACTCAAAACTCTTCCCGATAAGCCGGGGGTCTATCTCTTCAAAGACCCAAGCCGGAAAGTGATCTACATTGGCAAGGCCAAGAGTCTCAAGCACCGTGTCCGTTCCTATTTCCAAGTCTCTCGCCATCTAGATGAGAAAACCGAGGTCCTGAGGGACCATATCCAGGACCTGGATTACATCGTCACCGATAATGAACTGGAAGCTCTTTTCCTGGAGAGTAACCTGGTCAAGAAGCAACAGCCCAAATTTAACGTCAAACTCAAGGATGACAAAGCGTTCCTGCACATCAAAGTCACCGTCAATGAACCTTATCCACAGGTGCTTTTGACTCGCAGAGTCCTGGAGGACGGAGCCCTGTACTTCGGTCCCGTTCTGCCTGCTTCATTGGCACGCAACACCATCAAGATCATCAACCGCCACTTTCTGCTGAGGACCTGTACTCTGGATATTGACGGAGACCTGGACCGGCCCTGCCTCGAATACCATATCAAGCGCTGCCTGGCGCCCTGTGTTCGGGGACTCTGCACTCACGAGGAGTACGCTCAGGCCGTCAAGGATGTACTCCTGTTCCTGGAAGGGAAGAACGAAAAACTGATTCGCAGCCTGACCCAGAAGATGGTGCAGGCCTCGGAAAAACAGCATTACGAAGCCGCCGCCTTCCATCGTGATCGGATCGGGATGTTGCGGGATTTGACCCAAAGACAGAAGGCCATCCAGGGTGGAAAGGACGATGTTGATGTATTCGCCTACTACCGGGAAGGACCCCGTGTGGCCCTTCAGCTTTTCACGCTGCGAGCTGGCAAAATGATCGGCAAACGTGAGTTCTACTGGGAAGATTTAGGCTTTTTCCAGCCCGCCCAATTCTTGAGGGATGCCCTGCAGCAGTACTATCTCACTGCAGGCTTTATCCCCCGCCAGATCTACCTCTCAGTCGCAATTGAAGATCAGGAATTGATGAGTCAATGGCTTGCTCAGAAACTTCAAGAGCAGGGCAAGGGCCGGCGTGTGCGAATCCTAGCGCCCCAGAGAGGAAAGAAACACGACTTGGTCCTTCTGGTGGAAAAAAACGCCAAAATTGCCTTCGAGATACGTTTTAAGATCCTCAAATCTCAAAGGCAGAAGCTCCTGGAAGATTTACAGGTGGCCCTGGATCTCCCCGAGATTCCCCAGTGGATCGAAGCCTTTGATGTCTCCAATATACAGGGCGCAGAGGGTGTAGCCGCATTGGTCGTGTGCGATGAGGGGGTCATGAAGAGGAGTCAATATCGGAAGTTCAAAATCAAAACGGTCCAGGGTTCGGATGATTGTCGTTCCATCTATGAAGTGGTCCACCGGCGCTATCGCAGAAGGCTGGCGGATCAAGCTTCTTTGCCCGATCTCATTCTGATTGACGGTGGGAAGGGCCAGCTGCACTCTGCTTACCAGGCCCTGTCGAAATTAGGAATCGAAGATGTGCCGTTGGCCAGCATCGCCAAACGTGAAGAAGTTCTCTTTGTTCAGGGTCAGGAAGGTTCACTTGTTCTACCCCGTACCTCTCCCGTGCTTCACTTGATCCAGAAGATTCGGGATGAGGCCCATCGTTTTGCCGTCACCTATCACCGGAAACGCCGTTCATTACGTGATTTCCACTCAGAGCTGGACCAGATCGTGGGCATCGGAGAAAAGCGGAAAAAGCGGCTTCTGCGCAATTTTGGGAGTGTGGCCCAGATCCGCAGCGCCAGCGTAGAGGAGTTGGTGCCGTTCGTAGGAGAAAAACTCGCCCGGAAAGTTAAGAAAAAGCTGACCGCCTGACCGCAGGACCATAGGCTTCCGGATGGTAGAAAGGGGCAAAGGCGGCGATCAAGGCAATCACAAATGAATGTTTTCGGGTCAGAATATCCTGGGTCAGGATTCCCCAGGTCCCTTGCTTGTTTCCCACATCCTTTTGGCTGGTGAGACGATCCATGACGATTCCCAGCTCGATCCCGCGATCGATGACCGGATCGGCAATGGAAGAGGGGACAAAGAGTCCACCCCCGTGTCCGTGAAAGCCCATGTAGCCGTCCGACACATAGGCCCAACTTTCCAGGAAGGCCTGACGCCGCGGCCCTTGTGAATCAATCACATGGAATCCACCTTCCAGCCCTATGTAAAAGTTGGCCTCAGCCTTTTCCTTTTTGAGTTGCAGGGCCAGGTTCTCGGCACGGCCGCGAGCACCTTCCATCAGGTCGGATACACTGAGGGGCATGCGGGGAGCTCCATTGGAAATGTCGTAGCTGTGGAAGCTGACTTCCTCGTCAGGATCGCTGAGGATTTTGGTCGCAAAGACCTGCCAAGCTTCCTTTACAGCCTCTATTTTGGGACCACGTGTGCTACCTATGGCGATCTTCATCCAAGTTTATTCTATCCTTGTCCTCTGACAGGCGCCAGGTTTGAATTTGGGATCACAAACAAATTTCAAATCGCAGTCGGCAGACCGGCTGAAATCCCAAATCCTAAATTCCAAATTCCAAACAAATTCCAAATTCCAAATTCTAAACCTCTGAGTGTGAGTTCAGTGACTGTTGTAAACCGAATTTGTTTGTGATTTAGAACTTGGAACTTATGATTAGTCTAGGATTTAGGATTTGGAATTTAGAATTTCCGGCCTCCGGCCGGGTCTGTTGTCTGTTCTCCGCTTTTCAGCAGCTCCATCAGCTTCGAGTGAATCTTACCGTTAGTGGCCAGAAGCTCAGGGTCGTAAATCGTGCAGGGGGAGCCGTCGAAGGCCGTCACACATCCCCCTGCCTCTTCCACCATCAGGCGACCGGCAGCAATGTCCCAGCAATTCAAGCTCAATTCCCAGAATCCATCGAACCGCCCGCAAGCCACGTAACAGAGATCCAGCGCCGCTGAACCATCGCGGCGAAGCGCTCGGGAGTGAAAGATGATGCGATTGAACAACTCCAGATTTTTCTCGATTGCGGTCTGATCATAGGAAAATCCGGTGCACAGCAAGCTGTCCACCAACTGCTTTTCGCTGGAGACCTGTATGGGCTGTCCGTTTAAAGTGGCACCCTCGCCCTTTCTTGCTACAAATAACTCCTCGGTGACGGGATCGTACACCACACCCAGAGACAACTGTCCTTCCCACTCCACGGCGATGGAAACGCAGAAAAACCGGTATCCATTGGCGTAATTTGTGGTTCCATCCAAGGGATCAACGATCCACTTGCAGGGGCCACTCCCAGTCTGCTTGCCGCCCTCTTCAGCAAGAATCTCATGATCGGGGAAATGCAGACGGATCCGATCAACGATGATCTTTTCAGCCTTCAGGTCCATTTCGGTCACCAGATCAATGCGGCCCTTCTTGGAGACTTGAAAGTCGGTCCGCAAATGGGTGAGGAGCATCGTTCCCGCTTCAAGGGCGGCCTCCCGGGCTACTGCAAGTATCTCGGACGCCCTTTCTGTCGTCATGTCCATTAGCTTTCCTTGGTGAGCAGTGCAACGGCCTGGACAGCTAGACCCTCTCGCCGGCCGATGGGTCCCTTTCCTTCCATGGTGGTGGCCTTGATGCCGATCTGATCGGGCTTGAGATGCAGAGTGCGGGCTAGATTGGCTTTTATGGCTTCGATGTGAGGATAAATCTTGGGTTCTTCGGCGATCACCGTCAAATCGACGTTCCCCACCGAGAAGCCCTTTCCTCGAACCAGCCGGTACACCTTCTCTAGAAGCAAGAGACTGGAGATTTCCCGGTATTTTGGGTCGGTATCAGGAAAATAACTTCCGATGTCCTTGAGTCCGGCTGCTCCCAGTAAGGCGTCCATGATGGCGTGCAGAAGGGCATCCGCATCGGAATGACCCTTCAAGCCCCGATCATGAGGGATCACCACGCCTCCCAGAACCAGCGTTTGGCCTTCCTCAAAGGAGTGGAAGTCGTAACCGGTCCCCACCCGAAAAACTGGCCTCATTTCCGAGCTCACAAATCCTCCTTACAGGTGACTTTGAGATTGGAGCTCTCTCCAGCCACCACATGAACCGTGGAACCCAGCCGCTCCACCAGGGTTGCTTCATCGGTTCCATAAAAGCCATCCTGGATGGCCTGTTGAAAGGCCCTTTTCAAGAGTTTGATCTCGAAACCCTGAGGGGTCTGAACCAGGCTCAGGCCTTCACGGTCCAGCGTGCGAACAATACGTCCATCGGAGACCTGCTTCAAGGTGTCTCTCACAGGAAGAACCGGTACACAGGCTTCATGCTGACGGGTCTGTTCAATCACACTGGAGATGAGCTTAGAGGAAGTGAAGGGACGAGCGGCGTCGTGAACCAATACCATTTCGATATCTGCTCCGAGGCGGTTGAGGCCTTGATAAACCGAGTCCTGGCGCCGGGGGCCCCCGACCTCCAAAATCAATCGGTCCCGGTAGGATAGGGATTTCACTTGAGTTTCCACCCTCTCTTCCCAACCCTGGGGGAGCACAAGGACCGCCACCTCAAAGAAGGAAGAAAAGTTCTCCAGGGCATGGAGGTAAAGAGCCTTCCCTTCGAGCGGAAGAAACTGCTTGGGAGTGTCCGATCCGAATCGAGATCCGCTACCGGCGGCTGCCAGAACAAGACCAATCAAAGAGGTGTCACCCGCTACTGCTCCTAGATGCGACTGCTGCTAAGTTATTGATAAATCGATTGTACTTCGTTTGCGGCTAAGAAACCACCTGGTCGACCGACCGCCTGACCGCAGACCACAGCACGACCGCACTCTTCAAACGAGCAGGACCCGATTGCGTGTGTGATCCTCCATGAGGTTTATTTTAAGAAAAAGGGAGGAAGATTAGGAGCGGAATTCGGGAATTCTTGGGACAGTCCCAGAGGGGACAGTCCCCGAATTCCCGCCTAATCTCTCTCGTCTTTGGAACATAAAAAAAGGGGACAGCCTGGGCTGTCCCCTTTTTTCTCAGAATACTGACGGTAGCGCCAATCTTAGAACACGATCTTCAGCGCGAACTGGATTTGCCGCGAGGTGGTGGTGCTCTTTGTGATGATACCGGCAGTTGGATCAGGCACTCCACCACGGCCAAAAATCTCCATTCCGGGAAGGCCAAAGTTGGCACGGTTGAAGAGATTGAAAATCTCAGTCTTGAACTGGAGGTCTACCCCTTCGCTCAGGGTG
>JAZFTY010000381.1:0-5489 GCA_036446935.1 Acidobacteriota bacterium
CACCTTCCTTTCCTGAATCATCGCATCCTGGGGAGGCTCCTCGGATTCCAGGGGAAACCTGGGAATGGGCACTCGAGGAAATCTTCCGGAACCCCGGACTCTAAGGTTGACGATTTCCATGGGAAGCTGGGGATTGGAATAGCCATAGAATTGTTGATGTAGCTTGTGAAAGCGCTCACCAAAATCGTCGCTAAAGGGAAGGTTCAACTCATAGGACTGCCCTACATAGCGAACATCCAGGGTCTCTTCCAACAGGAGGTCTTCCTCGCTAAAGCCTTGCTGAGAGAGCTGTCGGTGGATACTCTGCACCAGAGGTTGGAATCCCTGCTTCAAACGGGTGAACAAGTCAGGCTCCTGCGAGTGCAGCATCACGGTCAAAGAGGTGTCTCTCACCACATTAGAGCGGAGAATTCCCAGCGCTGAGAGCATTCCGGGATTGGGAGGTACGACGACTCGCGGCATCAGCAGGGCTCGCGCCAACTCGCAGGCATGAAGTCCTCCCGCTCCTCCAAAACTCACCAAGGTAAAATCCCGGGTGTCGTACCCTTTCTGAAGGGAAATCAAGTGAATGGCTCCCTCCATCTGAGTATTTACAATTCCCACTATTCCCTCGGCAATATCCACAGCTTCCCAGTTCTTCTTGGTTTTCTGGGTCAACTTCTCTGCTAATTTTTCCAGCGCAGCTCTGATTCTTTCCGGGTAAAGTTTCAGGTCTCCACCCAGAAAGTAATCCGGATCCATTCGCCCCAGAAAGAGATGGGCATCGGTGACCGTTATCTCCCCTCCTTTGCCGTAACATAAGGGTCCGGGATCTGCTCCGGCGCTCTGGGGACCCACTCGCAACAGACCACCGGTGTCGATCCTGGCCATCGATCCACCTCCGGCTCCAACCGTGTGGATTCCAATCATCTGAAGAGGGATGGGCTGGTGATCGAGAATGGTTTCGTTGGTCGTCAAGATCTGACCTTCGCACAGACAGACATCGGTGGAGGTTCCACCCATATCAAAGGTGATGATCTTCTCATAGCCCGCTTCCTTCAGCAGTTCAAAGGCTCCAACCACACCGCCCGCAGGACCCGAAAGAAGAGTGCGAAGAGGTTCCACGCCCTCGGGGGTTACTGGGATCGATCCTCCATTGGACTGCATAATGGTCAGCTTCCCTTTCTGGATCAGAGAATGGCTGCTCAATCGGGAAAGATAACCGGACATGCGCGTGGTCAAGTAGGCGTTGATGACGGTGGCTGAAGTACGTTCATATTCACGGAACTCAGGGAGAACCTGGTGAGACAGAACCACGGGAACCTGGGCAAACTCCAGGGCCTCGGCGATTTGTTTTTCGCTCTTGGGATTGAGGTAACTGTACAGAAGGACGACTGCAATGGCCTCCGGCGCCAGTTCTTGTACCTTCCTTCGAAGCCAGTCCAGGCTTCTTTTTTCCAGAGCCAGGAGTGACCTGCCGTCGCGCAGCGTGCGTTCCTTGACTCCCAGACGAAAGTCGGCAGCCACCAGTGGCGTGGGGCGAGAGGAAGAGAGCGAATAGAGTTGAGGTCGATCCTGGCGACCAATCTCCAGAATGTCTTCAAAGCCTTCATTGGTAATGAGCAGTGTTTTGGCGCCCTTTCTTTCCAAAAGAGCATTGGTGGCAACGGTCGATCCGTGTTGGATCAGAAAGCCGTCTCGGTTTTCCACGATTTGAGCAAGTCCCTCCAGCACCGCTTCCTCCGGATGGTCCGGGGTGGAGGGAACTTTGAAAACTCTGACCTCGCTATCCTCCAAAACCACGAAGTCGGTAAACGTACCCCCTGTGTCCACTCCTATTCTCAGCAAGATGATCTACCCTCTCTAGATTCCTCGGAAAAATGCTAAAATACACGACCAGATCAGTTATCGGCAACTAGGTACTCATGAAGCAACAGGAACTTCTACATAAAATTTATTGGATTGGTGCAACGCTCACCGGGGTCATTCTGGCCTTTTTAGCCAGCGTCATTTTCTTGAACCCCTCCTCAGTGGGCAACCCCAGCTTCGTATGGAACATCAATTTATGGGCGTTGGCCTGGGCCCTGAACTTTGTCATCGTCTTGGGGCTTTTCTTCCTTTTGGCTCGTAACCTCGTCAAGCTGTTCTTCGAATATCAGAGACACCGGCCAGGAAGCCGCCTCAAAACCAAGCTGGTGGTCACGTTGATCGCCTTTTCCCTGTTACCCGCTCTGATCATGGCCTTTCTGGCTTTCGGACTCATCAACCAAAATCTGAGGCAGTGGTTCAGTTCACCGACAGAACAACTCCTGGAGTCCTCACAATCGATTTCTCGCAGTTACTACCAACAGAGCCGGGTGTTCCGGCTTTCCACCACTCAGTTTCTGGCTCACCAGCTGGAACCGCAGAGATTGGAGCCCACAGAACGTTTCCAGGACCTGCTTCGAGAGTATGGCTACGATGGAGTAGCCCTCTTCGATCCTCAACGGCAGAGCATTCATGCGGGTGGAGAATGGCCACAGGACCAGCCCCTTGAATCCAATATCCAGCAAGTATTGCGAGGTGAAGAATATTACCGTGTGGAGCGCCGGATTGACGAGGACTGGGGGATCGTCGGCGTTCCCATTCAAGGTGCCTCAGGCGCCATTGAGGGTGCCCTCTTTGTCCACTTCGTCATCCCCCGAAGCGTGGCCTTTCACCTCATCCAGGTGAATGACGCCTCCAACAAATACGAGGCCATCAAGGGAGGCCTCAGCCAGCTCGAACTCAACTATTTCTCCATACTGGGCCTGGCCACCCTGGCCGTCGTGTTTGGTTTTGTGTGGCTGGGAACCTATATCGCCAAGAGGATCACCGTTCCTTTGGAGGCTTTAGCGGAGGGCGCTCGCGAATTGGCGGAGGGTAATCTGGATCACCGTGTCGACGTTTCGGCCGTGGATGAGCTGGGAATTCTGGTGGATTCCTTTAATCGGATGGCTGAAGAAATCAAACAAAGCAGGCAGAAGCTGGTCCAAGCTAATGCCGAACTGAGGGAAACCAACGAACATCTGGACGAGCGCCGGCTCTACATCGAGACCATTCTCCATAATATTGGTACGGGGGTCATCAGCATTGACGAGTCTGATGTCATTCGGTCCGTCAATGAAGCAGCCCTGAAGACGCTACAGCTGAACCGCACAGAGATCTTGAACCGACCCTTGGGCGAGGTAGCGGATCCTCACCTTTACGAAGAACTTCTGACCATTAAGAAGCGCGCCCGTCTCTACGGCACCTATAGTAAGGAGGTGACCTTCAAGCGAGGCGAACGGGAGCTGCACCTGGCCACCACCATCACCGCCAATCCAGTTCCCTTTCAGGAAGAGCGCGAATATCTCATTGTCCTGGATGATTTGACGGAATTGATCAAGACAGAAAAGTTCGCGGCCTGGCAGGAAGTGGCCCGCCGGCTGGCCCATGAGATCAAGAATCCCCTGACTCCCATTCAGCTTTCGGCGGAGCGAGTGGAAAAGCGCTTCGAAAAAATTGCCCTGGCCCATCCTTCCTCCCCGGAGATCCGCCAATTTCAAAAGATCTTGGGAGATTCCATGCGAATCATTATGGCCGAAGCAAATGTACTCAAGGTGCTGGTGGAGGAATTCTCGCGATTCGCTCGACTCCCGATCTGCAAGCCTGTCGAGGTCCAACTTCACGAACTGATTGATCAAACACTGGCGCTTTACGGCGGCGGCCCGGAAAAGGTACGGATCAGAAAGGTGTTCGATCCCAACGTCGGCAGCATCAAAATCGATCCTCAACAGATGCAGCGCGCGTTCATTAATTTGATTGACAACTCACTCGATGCACTTGCCGAAACCCAAGCCGATCGGTGCATCCTTATTCAGACCCATTTTAATCAGGGCCGTGAATCGGTCAGCATTGAATTTCAAGACAACGGGATCGGCATCTCGCCGGAGGATTACGAGCATCTTTTCCTGCCCTATTTTTCCACCAAGAAGAAAGGAACTGGTTTGGGGCTGGTGATTGTTCGTCAAATTGTCTCAGAGCACAATGGGTTCGTGCGGGCAAAACCTAATCAGCCCAGCGGTACACGACTGATCATGGAACTGCCCGTCAACTGACACCCCATAATCAAGGAACCGAACAGACCCTCGAATTCGTGATGAGCAAAGGGAAACTTCTCATTGTTGACGACGAAAAAAACCTCCGCAGCTCCCTTCAGGCGATTCTGCGGGACGAGGGATACCAGACCGATGCGGTGTCCTCGGGAGAGGCCTGCCTGGAAAAACTGAAGAAGAACAAATACGACACGATTCTTCTCGACATCTGGCTGCCGGGAAAAGACGGGATCGAGATACTCAAGGAGATCCGAAGCACACGCCCCCGCCAATACGTGATCATCATTTCGGGACATGGGACCATAGAAACAGCCGTACAGGCTACCAAACTGGGAGCCTTTGACTTCATTGAAAAACCTCTTTCTCTTGAAAAATTGACGCTGGTCCTGCGCCACGTCTTCAAGCAGAAGAATCTAGAGGACGAAAACAGGACTCTGAAGGATTTCATTCGCCGGGAAACCATGATGATCGGGAGTTCGGTCCCCATGAAAGCCCTGCGCCAGCAGATTGACTATGCCGCCCCCACCGAAGGGAGAATTCTGATTTACGGGGAGAACGGGACCGGAAAAGAGCTGGTGGCCACACTGCTTCATCTCAACAGTCCTCGCAAGAACCAGCCCTTTGTTGAAGTCAACTGTGCTGCCATTCCCGAGGATCTGATCGAGAGCGAATTGTTTGGGAGTGTCAAGGGAGCCTATACGGGAGCCACTGAGAGTCGGAAAGGGAAGTTCGGACTGGCCGACCGTGGGACACTGTTTTTGGACGAAGTCGGGGATATGAGCTTGAAAACCCAGGCTAAAGTGCTCAGGGTTCTGGAGGAGCAGAGATTTCACCCGGTCGGCAGCAATGAAGCCATTGAGGTGGATGTTCGCGTCATAGCGGCCACCAACAAGAATCTCGAGCAAGAGATCGAGAAGGAGAACTTCCGGCAGGACCTGTTCTTTCGCCTCAACGTCATCCCTTTTGAAGTCCCTCCCCTAAGAGAGAGAAGGGAAGACATCCCTGAACTGGTGGAACACTTCATGAAGGGCTTTTGCCGACGCTATGGAAAACCCAAGAAGCGGGTCCGCTCCCAGGCTATGGCAAAACTGGAATCGTACCACTGGCCCGGCAACGTCCGGGAGCTCAAGAATACGGTGGAGCGTCTGGCCATCATGGTTCCCGGGAAGGTGGTCACTCTTTCCGACCTTCCTTCCTCCATGAGCAAACCGCCTCAAGCCGCCAAGCAGGGAAACTCTTTGAACTGGCAAGAGGCTCGAGAGAAATTCGAACGCCAGTTTATCCAGGATAAGCTGGTGGAAAACCAGGGGAACATTTCTCGAACCGCAGAAGCCATTGGAATGGAGCGAACCCACCTGCACCGCAAGCTGAAGGCCTACGACATCAAGGTGAAGT